>DASYRS010000463.1:0-17629 GCA_036004205.1 Dongiaceae bacterium | reverse complement strand
CTGTTCTTCGTGGTCGTTAACGGCTGGCTGAAACAGCTCGTGAACACCGAAAAGGGCCGCCTGGGCGAGCGCATGCTGCGCCGCCTGCGCTACCAGCTGTACGACCGCGTGCTGCGCTTTCCCATCCACCATTTCCGCAAGGTGAAGCAGGCGGAAGTGGCGACCATGATCAAGGACGAGGTCGAGCCGCTGGGCGGCTTTATCGGCGATGCCTATGTGACGCCGGCTTTCCTGGGCGGCCAGGCGCTGGTCGCCCTCAGTTTCATCCTTCTGCAGAACATGTGGCTGGGTTTGATCTCGGTCGTCGTGCTGGCGGTCCAGGTCGTGGTCATTCCATTGTTGCGCAAGCGCATCCTGGAATTATCCCGGCAACGGCAGATCACCGCGCGCCAGCTTGCCGGGCGCATTGCGGAGAATGTCGACGGCACGGTGGAAGTACACTCCAACGATACCTCGAACTACGAGCGCGCCGACATCGTCAATCGGCTGGAAAAGATCTTCCTGATCCGGTTCGAGCTCTACCAGCGCAAATTCTTCGTCAAGTATCTCAACAACATGCTCTCGCAGACCACTCCGTTTCTGTTCTACCTGATCGGCGGCTACCTGGCGGTCAAGGGACAGTTCGATGTGGGCTCTCTGGTCGCGGTGATCGGCGCCTACAAGGATCTGCCGAGCCCGGTGAAGGAGCTGATCGACTGGCAGCAGCAGAGCCAGGACGCACAGATCAAGTACGAGCAGGTGATCGAGCAATTCACGCCGGACGGCATGCTGGCGCCGGAGTTGCAGGCTTTGACGGACGAGGTGCCCGCCGCGCCCGAAGGCGGCCTCTCCGCCCAGGCGATCGCCTATCACGAGGACGGCGGGGCGCGCGTGTTGGACAATGCCGCCTTGGAGGTGGGCGCCGGCGATCATCTGGCGATCGTGGGGTTCGGCGGCTCCGGCAAGGAGACGCTGGGCCAGGTGCTGGCGCGCCTGACCGCACCGACCAGCGGGACATTGCGCTGGGGTAGCGCCGACATGGCGAGCCTGCCGGAAGCGACAATCGGCCGCTACATGTCCTACGTCGGCGATGAAACCTATCTGTTCCCGCTCTCCATCCTGCAGAACCTGGTCTATGGCCTGAAGCACCGGCCGGTCACGCCGGCCCAGTACGAGGGACGCGCCCTCATGCACTTTCAGCGCCGGATCGCGGAAGCGAGGCGCTCCGGCAATCCGCTGATCGACATCCACGCGCAATGGATCGACTTCGCCGCCGCCGGGGTCGAGGATCTTGCCGGCCTGAAGCAGCGGATCATCGATCTGCTGCCGGCGGTGGAGCTGGAGGAGGATATCTATCAATTCGGCCTGCGCGGCCGCGTCGACCCCGATGAAGAGCCCGATGTCGCCGCCCGCCTCCTGGAGGCGCGCGTCGCCATTCACCGCCGGCTGCAGGAGCCCGACGTCGCCCATCTGGTCGAGCAGTTCGATCCCGCGCGCTACAACCGCAACATGACGGTGGCGGAGAACCTGCTGTTCGGCACGCCGCGCGGCGCGGTGTTCGATTTCGGCGAGCTGCGCGACAACAAGCAGCTGGCGAAGGTCATCGAGTCCGAGGGGCTGAAGCCCGCCCTGATCGCGATGGGCGCCAAGATCGCCGAGACCATGGTCGAACTGTTCGCCGACTTGCCGCCCGGCCATCCCTTCTTCGAGCAGTTCAGCTTCATCTCCGCCGACGATCTGCCGCTGGCCCAGCAACTGCTGAACCGGGTGCAACGCGGCGGCCTCGACAACGCCTCCGCCGCCGACCAGCAGCGGCTGATCGCCATCACCTTCCCCTAGATCGAGGCGCGGCACCGCTTGGGCCTGATCGATCCGGAACTGGAGGCCAAGCTGCTGGCCGCGCGGCGACGCTTCGCCGAGACCTTGCCGGAGGAGTATCGCGACTACATCGAGTTCTACGATCCCAAGCGCTACAACGCCGCCGCCACGGTCCAGGACAATATGCTGTTCGGCCGCTTGATCTACGGCCAGGCCCAGGCCGCGCAGAAGATCTTCCGCCTGGTGTTCGACATCGTCAGCGAGATCGGCCTCAAGTCCGAAGTGCTGGCGGTCGGGCTGGAGCATGGCGTCGGAACCGGCGGACGGCGCCTGACCGGGCCGCAGCGGCAGAAGGTCGCGCTGGTGCGCGCGCTGGTGCGCCGGCCCAGGATCCTCATCCTCAACAACGCGCTGGCGCCGCTGGAGGCCGCCGTGCAGACCCGGATCGTGAAGGCCTTGCGGCGCGAGATGAAGGACCGCTGCCTGATCCTGATCGCCGACAACGCCGCGTTGTGCAGCGTGGTCGACAAGGTGGCGGTGATGCGCGACGGGCGGGTGATCGAGCAGGGACCGTTGGATCGCCTGGCCCGGCCGGGGACGGCCCTGTCCGATCTCGGGATCGGCATGCAGGTGGCCGCGAGCTAGCCAAATTCGGGAAAAACGGGGCATAATTCGGGACGGAGACGGATATCATGAGCATTCTTGACGATGTGGAAGCGCTGAAGCGCACGCCCTTGTTCGCCAAGGTCGAGCCGGCGAAATTGAAGCTGATGGCGTTCGCCGCGGAACGCACGCAGTTCCGCAAGGGCGAGGAGATGTTCCATCAGGGCGACCTGGCGGACGCGGCCTACATCATTCTCGACGGCAGGGCCGACGTGGTGGTCGATACGCCCGGCGGTCCCTTGAAAGTCTTCGAGTTCAAGCGCGACGACTTCGTCGGCGAGATCGGCATCCTGTGCGACGTGCCGCGCACCGCGACCATCGTCGCGACCGAGGATTTGACCACGCTCAAGATCACCAAGGATCTGTTCTTCCGCATGGTGAGCGATTTCCCGACCATTTCCATCGAGGTCATGCGCGTCCTCGCCCAGCGCCTCGAGCACGCCAACCAGCTGCTGGCGGCGAACCGGCATTGAGCCGTCTCGATTCGTTCATCCGCCGCCTCGAAGCGCAGCGCGCATGCCTGGACAATGCGGCGCGGCTGATCGACGCCTTGCCCGGCAACGTGCTCGAATTCGGGCTCGGCAACGGACGCACCTACGATCATCTGCGCGAGAAGCTGCGCGGCCGCGACATCTATGTGTTCGAGCGCCAAGTCGCGGCCCATCCCGATTGCATTCCCCCGGCCGAGCGCCTGTTCCTCGGCGATTTCCTCGACAGCCTGCCCAAGGCGATCGCGCAATTGGGGCAGGAGACCGCACTCGCCAATCTCGATATCGGATCGGGCGATGAGGAAGCCAGCAAGCGCCTCGCCCGCGCCATGCTGCCGTCCGTGCTGCAATTGCTGAAGCCCGGCGGCGTTCTCATCAGCGACCAGCCGGTCGCCGACACGCAACTTGAGGCGATCAGTCTGCCCGCCGGCATCAAGCCCGGCCGCTATTTCCTGCACCGTCGGCGATAGCCGCTCTACAAAACTGTCATCCCGGGCAAGCGCAACGTCGTGGCGATGCCGCATGGGCCCCGGCTCAGCCGCTATCGCGGCTGGGTGACAGCAAGGAGGGCGTTTGAGAGTCAGCGCCCCGCCTTCAACAACGCCAGCAGCCGCGCGATCTCCGACTCGCTCAGCGCATCGATGCGCACCGCCAACCGATTGGCCAGCTCCGTCGCTTCCGGGCTGAGGCCGGCGGTGTCGATGGTGACACGCGGGTCCGACAGTTCCGCCAGCGCCTTCAGCTCGTCCACTTCTTCCCATGCCAAGTTGAAATAGGCCGCGACCTGCTGCACCAGCCCCGCCGACGGCTTGCCGCGATGGCCATGCTCCAGCGCCGACAGATAGGCCGAGCTCACCTTCAGCGCCTTGGCGAGGTCCTTGAGCTGGCAGCTCCGCGCCTCGCGCATCGCCCGCAGCTTGTGGCCGAAGGGCGTCATTTCTCCCGCACCCTTTTCACCAGCACATAGAGCGCGCCCTCGCCACCATGCTGGGGCTCGGCGTAGTCGAACGCCAGCACCAGCGGGCGGAACGCCGGTTCGTTCAGCCAGCGCGGAACGGCCTGGCGCAAGATGCCGATCTTCGAGGTCGTCATGCCCTTGCCCGTCACCACCAGCACAGTGCGCTTGCCGGACGCGTGCGCGCGCTTCAGGAACGCGAGCAGGTCGTCATGAGCATCCTGCTGGGTGCGGCCGTGGAGATCGATCTTGCCTTCGATCGCGAGCTTGCCCTTGCGGAAGCGTTCCGCCTGCCGCCGGTCGATGCCGTGGCTGAGCCCGTGGGTCAGCTCGTGCGGTTTGGCCGGCGGTTGCGGCTTGGGCGGCGGCGTGGCGGCTGGCGCTTTCGGCTTGCCGGCCTTGGCCTTGGGCGCCGGCGCGCTCGGTGCCTCTTCCTTCTGGGTCGCGACGCGGCGCTTGGACTTGATCGGGCGCACGGTCTGTGCAACGTGGCGCCATAGTTCCAGCTCGTCGGGCGTAACGCGCCGCTTCGCCATCGTTCAAGGTTCGTCGACCAGGATGATGTGCAGCCGCTTGGGCCCGTGCGCGCCCATCAGGATGGTCTGCTCGATATCGCCGCTGCGCGACGGCCCGGTGACGAGGTTCAAGGTGCGCGGCATCTCCGCGCCGTACTCGGCCTTCAGCTTCGCCCACAATTCCTCATAGCTGCCGGCCAGGTCCTTGGCATCGACGACGACGATGTGCGTCTCCGGCAGGAAGTTGAGCAAGGTCGGCGACGGTGCGCCCGATGCGAGCGCGAGAGTACCGGTTTCCGCGATCCCGGCGAACGCGCCGGTGACGGAGGTCGGATGCGAGCCGTCGGTCCCGCCGACGCTGGTGGCGAGCAGCGGCTGCGAGCCCCAGTCGAGCCCCGTGATGCGCGGGTCTGGCGCCAGCCGCGCCTCCGCCGGCAGATTGTGCTGGCTGAGATAGGTCTTCACCAGCGCCGGCACCTCGGCACGCGAAGCGGCTTCACTGACGCTTGCCGCCGCCGCCTGCGCCATCCGCACGAACAAAGCCTTGCGCTCCGCGCCGGCGACCTGGCCGCGCTTGGGCGAGGGGCCGGAGCCGGGATACGGTTTCTCCGCGCCACGCCCAGCGCGAATGCGGCCGAGGATGTCGTCACGGGCGGTCACGTTGCGACCGCCCCCACACCCGGCATGTCATTCCGGCCGTGCCCTACTCCCTCTACTGTCATCCCGGCCAAGCAGCGAAGCTGCGCAGAGCCGGGACCCATGCGATCCATCTGCGCTGCGGCGACGTCCCATGGGTCCCGGGTCGCGCTTCGCTTGCCCGGGATGACAGTGAAATAAGCGTCAGGCATCACTTCTTCCCCCGGTACATCGCCATGAAGGTGCGCCCTTGCGGCGCTGGCAGGTCGCGGTGCTCGGTCCATGCTTCGGCGAGCGGCAGCGACGTAAGCCGTCCGCGCTTGCCGCCGAGCAGCGCCAGCATGCGCATGCCAACACCCGTCACGATCCGATACAAAGCCGGCCGGGTCGCCAGCGCCGCCCACGCTTTCAGCGCCCAGCGCGCGCGGTTGCCGTGCAGGCGGCGCTCGAACGCTTCCTCGCGCCAGGCACGCAGCATCTTGGGAATCGGGATGCGCACCGGGCAGACGGATTCGCAGCGGCCGCACAGCGACGATGCCTCCGGCAGCGGCGCCGCATGCTCGATCCCGATCAAGGCCGGCGTGGTGATGGCGCCGATCGGCCCGGCATAGACCCAGCCGTACGCGTGCCCGCCGACAGTGTGATAGATCGGGCAGTGATTGAGGCAGGCGCCGCAGCGGATGCAGCGCAGCATCTCCTCGAACTCGGTGCCGAGCAATTTGCTGCGGCCGTTATCGACCAGCACGACATGGAACTGCTCCGGCCCGTCGACATCGCCCGGCCGCCGCGGCCCGGTCGAGAAGGTGGTGTAGGCCGACATCTCCTGCCCGGTCGCGGAGCGCGCCAGCACGCGCAGCAGCAAGCCGGCGTCCGCAATGCTCGGCACGATCTTCTCGATACCCGCCAGCACGATATGGATGCGCGGCAGGGTCTGAGTCAGGTCGCCATTGCCTTCGTTGGTGACGATGGTCGTGGTGCCCGTGTCGGCGATCAGGAAATTGGCGCCGGTGATGCCGACATCCGCCGCGATGAAGCGGCCGCGCAGCTTGACCCGCGCCTCGTGCAGCAGGCTCGACGGCTCCTCCAGATTGCGTTTCGGATCCAGATCGGTGTGGATCCTGCGGAACGTCTCCTCGACCTGGTCCTTGGTCACGTGCACCGAGGGGGCGATGATGTGGCTGGGCGCTTCGCCGCGCAGCTGGATGATGTATTCGCCGAGGTCGGTCTCGATCGGCTCGATGCCGTTGGCGGCGAGGTGATCGTTGATGCCGATCTCCTCCCCCACCATGGTCTTGCCCTTGGTGACGGTCTTCGCGCCGGTGTTGCGGCAGATGTCGAGGATGGTCTTGCGCGCCTCCGCCGGGGTCGCGCACCAATGCACGAGGCCGCCGTTCTTCACCACGTTGCATTCGAACTCGACCAGATATTCGTCGAGCCGGCTCAGCACATGGTCCTTGAGATCGCGCGCGGCGTCGCGCAACGCATCGAACTCCGGCAGCGCATCGATCGCCTGGGCCCGCTTGACGATGAACTTGGTGCGCACGTGGACTAGCGCCTGCTGCAGATGCGCATCCTTCAGCGCGCGCGAGGCATTGTCCTTGAACAGGTGCGAGGTCGATTGCATCGGCCTATTGCCCCTCGCCGATCGCCGGATCCTGCGCCATGCCGGCCAGCACTTCGGCGACGTGGCGCGCTTCGATCCTGCTGCCCTTGCGCTTCAGCTTGCCCGCGATGTTGAGCAGGCATCCCATGTCCGCCGCCAGCACCACGTTGGCGCCGCTGGCTTCGATATTGGCGACCTTGTCCTCCACCATGCGGTTGGAGATCTCGGGAAACTTGACGCAGAAGGTGCCGCCGAACCCGCAGCACGGCTCGCCGTCGGGCAGCTCCTTGAAAGCGAGGCCGCCGACCTTGGCCAGCAAGTCGCGCGGCTGCTTCTTCACCTGCAGCTCGCGCAGAGACGAGCAGGAATCGTGATAGGTGACGGTGCCGGCGAACTCCGCCGTGACGCCGTCCCACTTGGCGACGTCGCGCAGGAACTGCGTCAGCTCATAGGTCTTGCCGGCCAGCGCCCGCGCCCGCGCCGCGAAGGCGGGATCGCCCGCCAGCAAATCGGGATAATGAGTCTTGATCATGCCGGCGCAGGAGCCGGACGGCGCCACCACGTAATCGAAGCCTTCGAACGCCGCCACCACCTGGCGCGCGATCGCCTCGGCGCTCGCCTTGTCGCCGGAATTGTAGCCCGGCTGGCCGCAGCAGGTCTGCGCCTCCGGCACCACCACCGTGAAGGGTCCGCTGCGTTCGATCAGAGCGATAGCGGCGAAACCGACCACCGGCCGGTAGAGATCGACCAGGCAGGTGACGAAGAGTCCGACTTGGCTTCGCGTGCCGCCGTTCATAGGCCCGCCTGCTGCGCGAGCCAGCGTTCGCCCACCCCGCGCGGCACGATCACCCAATAGGTGCCTTGCTGCCTCATCGGACCCGCCATCGCCTCCGCCTCTTCCCCCGCGCCCCAGAACAGATCGATCCGTCCGGCGCCCTTGATCGCGCTGCCTTTATCCTGCGCCACCACCAGCCGCTGCAAGGGCGCATTTGTCCCAGGCTCGGTCGTATCGAGCCAGACCGGCAGGCCCAGCGGCACATGCTCCGGATCGACCGCGACCGAGCGGCCCGCCGTCAGCGGCACATGCAGCGCGCCGACCGGCCCCGCATTCGCGTCGGCCGTGGTCTCCTTGAAAAACACGTAGCGCGGATTGCGGTGCAGCCAGCTGTCGATCTCGTCGGGATGCGCGTTGAGGTAGGCGCGGATCGATTGCAGCGAGGCCTCCTCCTTGGTCATGATCCCGGCATCGACCATCGCCTTGCCGATCGAGACGTATTGCCGCTCGTTGGTGCCCGCGAATCCGACGCGCACCACCTCGCCGTTCCCAAGCCGCACGCGGCCCGAGCCTTGCACCTGGAGGAAGAACGCCTCGACCCGATCCGACACCCACAGCAGCTCGAGCTTCTTGCCCGAGAGCGCGCCGGCATCGATCTCGGCGCGGTCGAACTGCGTGGGCTTGGCCGGCAGGCGATAGAGCGGAAAAGGATGCGCCGCGTCTTTCACGCGGCTGCCTTGCAGCTCCGGCTCGTAGTAGCCCGTGACCAGCGCCGATGTGCCGCTGCCCGGATCGAGCGCGACGAACTCGGCTTCCAGCGTGCGGCGCAGCGCCTCGTCCGTGTCGGTGGTCAGCGCCGCTTTCAATCGACCGATCGCCGCGCACGGCTCGCCCCATTCCACCGGCGACCCGCCGATCCCGAGCGCCTGGTCGGACGACAACGTCTCGATCACCCCGCAGCTCGCCAGCAGCGCCGGATAAGCCTGAAAGCTCGCATCCTCGTGCCAGCCCGGCAGTTGTGACAGTTCCGTGAGATGCGGCGGCGCCGCTACCGGCGCGCAGGCGGCGAGATCAAGTACGAGCACAGCCAAAAGAGAAAATCGCTTGCGCAGCGAACCTAGGCGTAGCTGGATGGGGGGTGACGCCGCACGGGCTTTGCCGGCAGCGCACCTAAAAGCACTGCCAACGAAACTCCATGCGATCCACCACACCGCTGCTCTTTTCCCGCCATCGTGCGGCGGCACCCCCCATCCCAACCTTCCCCCACAAGGGGGGAAGGGGCGCACCGCGCTCGTTGGTTCTCTGTGGGGGAGTCGAACAAAACCCATCCGCCACCCATGCCACGGCGGCGCGGGGCTTGCCAACAGGACTTGTGGCTATTGCGGGCTTTCGGTGGCGATGAGGACCCAGTTGGGGTCGCGCGACTTCACTTGGCGCGCGAAGGTCCAGACGTCGGTGATGTTGGCGACTTCGCTGGGATCGCCGTCGACGATGCGGCCTTCCTGGTCCTTGGTGACGTTGATCTGCTGCGAGACGAACTTGACCGTGACGCGCGCTTCCTCGCCCTTGGCGAGCTCCGCGCCCACGATATCGGCGGAGAGAATACCGACCAAAGTGGTCTCGAGCTTCTGCCGGTCGCGCGCCCGCTCCTCGATCGCGCCGGCGAAATTGCCATACACCGGATCGCTGAGCAGGGGCCGCAGGGCCTTGGTATCGCCCTGGGCGAAGCCGCCGACAATCATCTCGAACGCGACGCGCGCGCCGCCGACGAAATCGACCGGATCGAACTTGGAATCGGCGTTGCGGATCTCGTCCAGTCCGCGCCGCACATCGCCGGCGATGCTGGCGATCGCAGCCTCCAGCTTGCGACGATCGCGGTCCACCCGCTCCGGCCGCGCGGCTGGTTCCGGCAGGCGACGCACGGTGTCGCGCTCCGGCAGGGTGGCCGGCGCCTCCGGCTCCTTGGAGCGGAACGGATCGAACGGCTTCTCATGCCCGGTCCGACGGCCCAGCACCGTGTACAATCGCCAGCCTAGGAATGCCGCCACGACGGCGAAAAACAGGATTGTTGCCACTTTTATCCGACCTGCGACAATCGTCTGAGAAAAACGGGTCCAAAACTCTCAGGCGCACCCAAGGCTAAACGCTTTGAACCGATCGCGGTTGCGATCACAACCGCCCCCTCTTAGATAGGCAATTGGCGGGTCAAGAGCAAGCTTGGCCCGGGATAGGTCGTCTAAAGAACAGGTAAAGATGGCGCGATTGATCGTTTTGACTGCCCTCGCCCTGCCGTTCCTGGAAATCGCGGGTTTTGTGTGGCTGGGCGGCAAGTTGGGCGTGGCCTTAACCCTGATCTGGGTGATCGGGGCGATGGTGGCCGGCCTTGCGCTGTTGCGCCACACCGGGCTGCAGGCGGTCGGGCGCCTGCGCGCCGCCCTCGCCGAGGGCAAGGAGCCGGGCCGCTCGATCATCGATGCCGCCTGCTTCGCCGCGGCCGCCATGCTGCTGATCATCCCCGGCTTCGTCTCCGACGCGCTGGCGCTCATCCTGATGCTGCCGGTGACGCGCCATTGGCTGCTGCGACGGACTGCCGCGCATTTCGAGGCACGGGTCTATCGCGGGACCGGTGTCATTCACGGAGAATTTACAGTGGTGCCGGAAGCTGACGACGACGCGGCGCAGGATGGGAGCAAGCCGCGCCCCATCAAGGACGACCGCAAGATCATCGATGTCGAGTAGTCTCAATCCATGATTCTCATCCGCCACGGCCAATCCGAATTCAATGTCCATTTCAGCCGCACCGGCATCGATCCCGGCATCACCGACCCGCATCTGACCGAAGCCGGCCGCGCCCAGGTGCGCGCCACCGCCGAGGCCTTGCGGCACGCCGAACGCCCGATCGCGCGCTTGTTGAGCAGTCCGTACACCCGCGCGCTACAAACCGCGGAGATCGTCGCCGACATCCTCAAGGTGCCGGTGGATGTCGAGCCGCTGGTGCGCGAGCATGCCAAGTTCCAGTGCGACGTCGGCACCCGCCGCTCGCTGCTCAGCCAGAGCTGGCCTGCGCTCAAGTTCGATCATCTGGAGGAGACCTGGTGGCCGGCCCTGGATGAGACCGAGGCCGACGTGATCCGGCGCGCCCACGCCTTCCAGGCCCGGGCCGCCGCCTGGGCCAACTGGCGCGAGGTCGCGGTGGTCAGCCACTGGGGGTTCCTGCTGCGCCTGACCGGCAAATCCCTCGCCAACGCCGAGCATCTGCCGTTCGATCCGACGCTCAGAAGTCAGTAATCAGGGATCAGATTCGCGCAATACCGCCTGATCCCCGATCCCTGTCTCAGGACAATCTAGCGATTGCGGCCGCCGGGCCGCTCGGGTAGCTCTGGCTCGCCCGTCATCTGATCCGCATTTCCGACATGAACGCCACCACGACCATCGCGGAGCTGGATAGCCGCGCCGCCTGGCGACGGCTGGCGGCCGCGCTCGCCCTCGCGGCCATCGGCGGCGTCGGCCTGTGGTCGAGCGTCGTGGTCCTGCCGACCATCCAGGCGGAGTTCGGCGTCGATCGCGGCGGCGCCTCCATCCCCTTCACCGCGACCATGATCGCCTTCGCCCTGGGCGGCGCGGCCAGCGGCCGGCTGGCCGACCGCTTCGGCATCACGGTCCCGCTCATGTTCGGCGCGGTGATGCTGGGGATCGGCTATGTCGTCGCCGCCAGCGCCGGCTCCTATTGGAGCTTCGTCGTCGCCCAGGCGGTGCTGATCGGCGGGCTGGGCAGTTCCGTGACCTTCGCACCGCTGGTCGCCGACATATCGCACTGGTTCCTGAAGCGGCGCGGCATCGCCGTCGCCTTCGTCGCCAGCGGCAATTACCTCGCCGGCACGATCTGGCCGCCGATCCTGCAGCACGCCATCGATACCATCGGCTGGCGGCATGCCTTCATGGGATTGGGTGCCTTCTGCGTGATGACCATGCTGCCCATCGCCCTGCTGCTGCGGCGCAAGGCCCCCGCGGATCACGGCGCCGCCTCCGCCACCGGCGCCCATGCGGCGATCGGCGCCATGCCGGCTCCGCCCATGGTGCTGCAAGGCCTGCTGGTGCTGGCCGGCGTCGCCTGCTGCGTCGCCATGTCGATGCCGCAGGTGCATATGGTCGCCTATTGCGGCGATCTGGGGTACGGCCCGGCGCGCGGCGCGGAGATGCTCTCCGTCATGCTCGGCCTCGGCGTGGTCAGCCGCCTCGCCTCGGGCCTCATCGCCGACAAGATCGGCGGCATCGGCACGCTCATCCTCGGTTCGACCCTGCAGTGCCTCGCTTTGCTGCTCTATCTGCCGTTCGACGGGCTGATGTCGCTCTATGTCATCGCGGGATTGTTCGGCCTCAGCCAAGGCGGCATCGTGCCGAGCTATGCGCTGATCGTGCGGCAATACTTCCCCGCACGCGAAGCCGGCGGGCGGATCGGGCTGGTGCTGATGGCGACCGTCATCGGCATGGCGCTGGGCGGCTGGCTGTCGGGCGCGATCTTCGATTGGACCGGCTCCTACCAGGCGGCGTTCCTCAACGGCATCGCCTGGAACCTGCTCAACATGAGCATCGCGTTCTGGCTGCTGCTGAGCCGCCTGCGCGGCCGCGCAAGCCCCGCCTAGCCGCTACAGCAGCCTGCGATCAAAGACGAAGGGATCGGTCGATTTGATCGTCACCTGGGCCATCAGCGGATGGGCCGGATCGAGCACGTAGTTGCTGGCGCGAGGAACAATGACCGACGGCAGTCGCAGCGCGAGAGCCCGCTTCGCTGCAAGGAAGGCGTCGCCGATTGCACGGCATTCGGCATCGGAAGGCGCCACTGGCGGCCCGTTCTCCAGCCACCCCGGACTGGCCTTGAGCGCCGAAAAATCGACCGACATGATCACATAATCATCCGGCATGGTGGTTTCATCGAGATCGAGATGGACCAGCACCTCGAGGACAGCGAGCGCCGCCGATTCTGCCAGATAGAGCACCGCGCGTCCGGGCGAGTTCCACCGTCCGCCAACCAAGCGGGCCCCCTCGCCACTGAGATCGGCATAGCGCCGCCGCGCGACCCTGAAACCCAGCTCGGGCAGCGCGAGACCGGCATCGGCCTCAAGCGGCGATCCCATGATCGATCCGCGTTAGCAGATCCTCCACCAGCCGCGCTCCTTCTTCGGTGTCCAGCAGCGCGACCGGCGCATTGTTCTGGAGCGGCTTGGTCGGACGCTTCAGCCAGTGCATCGCCGTGTCGTCGGACCCGAACGTATCCCTGGCCCGTTGCAGGACTCGAAAGAAGCGCGCGAGACGCGCCGACTGTGTGGGCGTGAAACGCTGGTTCTGCTTGCTGTGCGTCCAGGTCCGCCGTGGAATGACGCCGAACTCGACCAGCTCCTCCAGGGCGACGCCGCTCTGCGTGGCGAGGGCGCCGACCAGATGGAACGGAAAGCCCTCCCGGATTTGTTCGACCAGCGCCAAGCGCCGCCCCACGTCCGGCGACAGCCAGGCCTCCAGCGCGTGTTGCGCCTCGGCGGCTTTCGGGCTGCTTTGGTATTGCGGCGCTGGCGGCTGCGCCACGCCGCGCTTCTTGTTCGCCATCGCGCGATCCTTAGGTGGCAACTTGCCCGAAATATAGCGGCAGATTGCCGAATTTGCAAGGAATCATGGCACTGGGATCGTGTAAGTCCGGTGTAACTCCTCGATTTCCTTGACCAATTCCGGTGCCAGTTTCACCTCGCCGCTGGCGATGTTGCTTTTGAGCTGGTCGAGGTTGGTCGCGCCGATGATGGTCGAGGTGGTGAAATCGCGGCCCGTGATCCAGGCCAGCGCCATCTGGGCGGGGTCGAGGCCGTGCTTGCGGGCAAGGCCCACATAGGCCGCGGTCGCCTCCTGGGCGCGCGGAGCCATGTAGCGCGGGAAATTGGGGAACAGGGTCATGCGCGCGCCTTCCGGCCGCGCCCCGTTCAGGTATTTGCCCGACAGCGTGCCCATCGCCAGCGGCGAGAAGGCGAGCAGCCCGCATTGCTCGCGGATCGCGACCTCCGCCAGCCCGACTTCGAACATGCGGTTCATCAGGTGATAGCAATTCTGGATCGAGACCATGCGCGGCCCGGCGCCCTGCTCCGCCGCCTGCAGCCAGCGCATGGTGCCCCAGGGCGTTTCGTTGCTGAGGCCGACATGACGGATCTTCCCGGCCTTCACCGCCTCGCCGAAAACGCCCAGCACCTCCTCGAACGGAGTGAAGGTCTCCTCCGGATGATGCTGGTACATCAGCCGTCCGAAGGCATTGATCGTGCGCTCCGGCCAGTGCAGCTGGTAGAGGTCGATATAGTCGGTCTTCAGCCGCGCGAGGCTGTCATCGATGGCGGCGAGGATGTTGCGCCGGTCGAACTTGTTGTCGCCGCCGCGCACTTTCTTGAAGCGCTGGTCGGGGCCGATGATCTTGGTGGCGAGAATCACGCGGTCGCGCTTTTTGCGGCTGGCGAACCAGGTGCCGATGATCCGCTCGGTATCGCCGAAGCGCTCCTCGGCCGGCGGCACCGGGTACATTTCGGCCGTGTCCCAGAAATTGACGCCGTGCTCCAGCGCGTAATCCATCTGGGCATGGCCGTCCGCCTCGCTGTTCTGCCGGCCCCAGGTCATGGTGCCCAGGCAGATCGCGCTGACCTTGATGTCAGTCCGTCCTAAACGTCTGTATTCCATGGAAATTCCTTGAGAGATCGATGATTTCTGGCGGGCTGGTGACCGAGGTCACATCGGCAATGCCCCGGGATCGCCATCTTTAGCACATCAAAAAGCCGAAGGGGGCTCCTAGACAGGGCCTATGAGAATGACCAAGACCATCTTCCATATCCACCCGATGCCGCGACAGATCGCGCGTCCGCTGGCGCTGGCTGCGCTCCTGGTCATCCTCGTTCTCTCGATCGGCGGCGCGCTCGCCCAGCGCATGGAACAGCGCGCCTCGGAAGATCGCCTCAGCATCGGCGACGTTGCCGAGCAGGGCTGAGCGCCACCGACACACTCCACATTTTTTCGGATCGGTGAACCGGCGCGGTGTCGGCTGCACTGTTGCGCATTCGTCCTATGACCAACGGCATATGTGATTCATCGCACAACCGTGTGCGTTTGAGCGAACGAAGCCGCGTGCATTAACGACTGTTCAAACAAGCTATCCGACAATGGCGATCAAGACAGCGAGGGCCGCAAGACGCGGCGAGGAACATGAAGAAGCCGATCACCGCATTGTCCGTCCTGATCATCGCGGCCCTGACCATCGGCGTCGCCGTGGCCGGGCGGATGGAACAGCGCGCCCAGCACGACCGCTTCTCCTTCGGCGCCGAACCCACCACCTTCGCCGCGCAGTAAACGCGCGGACATTTCGTAAAATTTGATCGATCTCGGCCTGCGGGTCGGCTAACTCGCTCTCCCCTTACGCCGGCTCCACGAACAGCGCGAGCACACCCGTATGCCCATAAAGCCGGCGGTGGCTGATTTCGCCGTTGGCGAAGAAGCCGGCCAAGGGAATGTCGCCCAAGATGTCCCGCAGGATCGCCATCTCGGTGCCGGCATCGCCGAACAGGTTGTGCCCGCGCGACAGGCAGGAGAAATAGAGCCCGCCCTGGATCGGCCGGGTGATGCGCTTTTTCAGGCGCTGCAGCATCTGCACCAGATCGGCGTTGGCGGTCGAGCGGTCGCGCTTGGTGAACATGATGCCGTCGCCCGATTCGATCTGGTCGCCGATCGCGATCCAGCCCTTGTTGGGGTCGATCCCCATCAAATTGCGCACCAGGTAATCGCCGGTGTCCGAGCCGCCCACCGGCAAGGCGGCATAGATGAAGTTGGCGCAGCGCTCCAGATTGCGCGCCAGCATCTCCCCGATCTCTTCCTTGAAAACGTCGAGCGCGGGGCGCCCGTCGATCTCCATCACCACGTTCTTCTGCGCGGTGGTGGCGACATGAGCGGGCCCGATCGGCGCGCAGCCCTGGCTCAAGCCCGCGATCAAGGTGATGGAGGAGCCGATCCAGGCGCCGGAAGCGCCGCCTTCGGAAACCTCGCCCGCGATCTGCACCATCGGCCCGCGCGAGGAGGCAAGGCCGCCGACCAGGTAGGCACCGCTCGCCTCCGCCAGCCGGTCCAGCATCAGCGGCAAACGTTGCGCCCGGGGGTCGGCATGCACGATCGCGACATTGGGGCGCTGGGCCTCGAACCACTCGCTCCCCGCACCCGCCGCGTCGTCGCCGCGGCCGGGGAACACCCGGAACGAATCGTCCGGCAAGTCGGCGATCAGGGCGGAGACCGCCGGCTGGTCGTAATATTCGCCGCTGCCGTGGGAAGAAGCGCCGAGGATGCCGATGCCGGTTGCGCCGATCCAATGCTCGACCCCGGTCTCGCGCCGCAGGCGGTCCAGGATCTCCGCCGCCTGCTCGGCGATCACGTCGGTCACGTAGAGGAATCCCAGAGGACTTGTGCGGGAGGGATTGGCATGGGGCGGGTTGCTGCGCGGCGCGCGCATCAGTTCCTGCAGGCACGCATCGACCGCTTCGCGCCAATCGGTCCCGGCCGCATGACCCGCGCGAAAGCGCGTCACGATGCGTCCCCCAGCTTGTCGATCGCTTGCGTCACATAGGGCAGCAGGTTGCGCACGATCACCGCCACGCCATTGCCATTGGGATGCATTCCGTCCGCCTGATTTAAGTCGGATTTCTGCGCCACATCCTGTAGCAGAAACGGCATGAACAGAAGATTATGCGCCTTGGCCAGCTCTGGAAAGATGGCATCGAACGCAGCTTTATAGTCCGCCCCGAGATTGGGTGGGGCCAGCATCCCGGCCAGAATCGTTTCCACGCCGGCCGCATCGGCCTTGGCGATGATCGCTTCCAGGTTGGCTCGGGTCTTGTTGGGATCGAGGCCGCGCAGCATGTCGTTGGCGCCGAGGGCCAGGATCATGATCTGGGGCTTGTCGGCCAGGGCCCAGTCGATGCGGGTGAGGCCGTCCGCGCTGGTATCGCCCGAAACGCCGCCATTGATCACAAGAACCGGGCGACCCATCTTGGTGAGGGCGTCCGAGAGCCGGGTGGTCAGCGTATCCGCTTCGGCAAGGCCATAGCCGGCGGTGATGGAATCGCCGAAGGCAAGGATGCGGACCGGCTCGGCCGCGTCGGCCTGTTGGGCTGAGAGGCCCACGGCGACGACCAGAGCGGCCGTGATGCGAAAGGACAGAGGCGTGAGCGAAGGCAGCAGCGAACGAATAAGTCCGGCCATTCCGGCGATCCATCTGGAGAACGTGCATCTGACACTGGCGAGCGAAGCCGGCCGCGTCAACATCCTCAAAGACGTCCATCTTCACATCGACGTGGGCGAGACTGTAAGTCTCGTGGGGCCATCGGGTTCCGGCAAGACCTCGCTGCTGTTGCTGATCGCCGGATTGGAACAGGCGAGCGCCGGGCGCATCGCCTTGTCGGGCCGTGACATCACGGCAATGTCAGAGGACGAACTCGCGTTGCTGCGCCGCAACCAGGTCGGCATCGTGTTCCAGAGCTTTCATCTCATCCCGACCATGAGCGCGCTGGAGAATGTCGCGGTGCCGCTGGAACTGTCCGGCGCCGGCGATGCGTTCAGCCGCGCGCAAGCCGCGCTCGCCGCCGTCGGCCTCGCGCATCGGCTGACGCACTATCCCTCGCAATTGTCGGGCGGCGAGCAGCAGCGTGTCGCGCTGGCGCGTGCCTTGGCGCCGCGCCCGAAGATCCTGCTGGCGGACGAGCCGACCGGCAATCTCGACATCGAGACCGGACACATGATCATCGATCTGATGTTCGAGCGCGCCCACGCCATCGGCGCGACCCTGCTGCTCATCACCCACGATCCGAGCCTGGCGGCCCGCTGCCGCCGCCAACTCCACATGGCCGACGGCCACATCGTGCACGACAGCGCGCGGGTCGCGGCGTGATGCAACGAAGGGCACCGACAGAGCTCTCTTCCCCCCTTGTGGGGGAAGGATGCGGAGCCTTGGCGAACGCAGTGAGCGCCCGTCCGCGAATGCGGACATTCGTCCGCGGGGGCGTAGCTGGATGGGGGGTGCCGCCGCACGAAAGAATAAAGTGGTGCACGAACACTTCGCGCCATCTACTCGCTGCTGGGCGTCAGACGCTTCCTTATTCCTCGCCTGCGCTCGTGCGGCGGCACCCCCCATCCCAA
>DASYRS010000462.1:0-4939 GCA_036004205.1 Dongiaceae bacterium | reverse complement strand
GGCACAAGATCCGGGAGCGGTGGGGCGAGTTGATCGAGAATCCCACCTTCGTCCGCGCGGTGGGCAGTGCCGTGGACCGCGTGAATGCCGCCCTCGCCCCGGTCGAGCGCATCCGCCGCTTCGCCGTCCTGCCGGAGAGCTTCACCATCGACAACGCGATGCTGACGCCGTCGCTCAAGATCCGCCGGCACAAGATCCGGGAGCGGTGGGGCGAGTTGATCGAGAAGCTGTACGAGCGGAGTTAGACGCGTCGCGATGCTATCAACCTCTTGCTCTCCGTCATCCCAAGGCCAAGCCTTGTCGCGACGAAAGAGTGCAACTGACCTACCGCCTGCTATATCGATGCTTCACCCCGACCGGGAAATAGTCCGGGTGGCCCTTCGACCATAGAGTCACCGCCGGCCGCTGGTCGTCCTTCGACACGTAGTTGGCGTACTCGCTGTTGTGGGCCAGCAGCGTGTCGAGGATTTCGCGCTCGGCCAGCTCAATCCGGGTCGGATCGGCCGCCTCTTTGTCGGCAAGCTCGACCGCAACGGTGAAGCGCGGGCGGTCCGCCAATCCCTCCTTCACCTCCATCACGAACTTGCCCGTGGTCCAGCGGCTGAGGCTGGGTTTTTCAAGCGCGAGGCTGATGGTCTCCGGGAAGATATTGGCGCCGAAGAACGACAGGGTGAAGTTGGCCCGGCCGAACACATAGACGAAGGGCAGGCGCCGCGCGCGCAGGCCTGCCTGCGCGACCGCCGTCTCCCCATCGAACTGATAGTCGGCCAGCTTCGCCCGCATCGCCTCGAAGCTGTAGATGCCGCCCTGGTCCGCGATGTGATAGCGGATCAGCGGCGCGCCGTTGTCGCCGCTGAAGGCGAGGGTGCCGCCCTCCACCGCTTCGAAATAGCGCGACGTGGGATCGTATTGGCAGAGCGTCGGCAGGCGTTCCTCGCCGAACAGGGCCTTGGCTGCTTCCGGCTTCTCGCTCAGAAAGCGCCGGATCGCGACCGACAGCGGCGTCTCGTTTCCCAGCACGCCGGCGTCGGCGGTACCGTAGAGCGAGGCAATGCTGTTCAGCCCTTCGTCCTGATCGAGCCGCTCCAGCACCAGATCGCGCCAGGTCTCGCTGAAGACTTCGCCCGCCGTCACCAGGCGGACGTTGAACTTGTCCCAGGCGATCTTTTCGAGCCGGCCGGCATCGACCACCTCTTTCAGGAACGGCGGATAACCGAACAGGACGGTCTGCTCGAAATCCGGTGCCAGGCGCTTCACCACCCGCAGGATCTCGTCGATCTTGTTGCCCGGCGTCACGATCAGCAGCGGATAGCCCTTGGCCGCGATCCAGCGCAGGCAGGACGTGGTGTACATGCCGCCGACCCAGGAGCCGAGCGCGAAGCAGACCACGGCCAGCGTCCGCCGCTCGTGAGCGCGGAAATTGTCGCGCAGCACCTGCTCGAACCGGACCGCGACGGGAAGCTCATGATGCAGGCCGCGCGGCCACAGGGTCGGCTCTCCGGTCGAGCCGGAAGACACCGCGAAGAAATCGCACGCCGCCAGATCGCCGTCCTCCACCAGCGCCTCCAGCGGAAAACGGCGCACGTAGTTTTCCTTGTTCAGCAGTGGCAACTTGGCGAAGTCCGCCGAGTCGTGGATGTCGGAAGCCTTGATGCCCGCCGCCTTCAGCATCGCGCCATATGCCGGCACCCCATCCGCGGCCCGGCGCAGCAGGGCGAGCGCCTCGGGCAGGCCATCCCCAGCCTCGCCGGGCGCCAGCAGGTCGTCGAGGCTGCTCTTCAGAAAATGGTCGAATGCCGAATGGGGATCGCGCGCCATGGTCCAGCCCTGGAAGTGGGACACGCCCACCATTACGCCAGATGCGGCCCAAAGGTTGCAACTGCTACGGAATTGCTTCGCCGGATTGTCGATATGTCATTGCGCCGCTAGCGGTCCAACCAGCCCGTCCGATAGCCGTCCTTGCGCCACAGGATCGGGAAAAAGCTCTCGTCCATCGCAAGGTCCCCGTGGCGTTTGTAGCGGTTGTAGATGTAGCTGACGTTGGTCGGATGGAACTCAGCGTCCGACGAGATGCAATGCGCGACCACCGAGCGGCGCGGCCGGTCCGCGCGGTTCATGTCGGAACCGTGCCAGGTGCCGCCATGGTGGAAGGCGCAGCCGCCCGCCGGCACTTCGATCGGCACGATGTCGGCTTTGACGCCGGCACGTTCCGCAGCGGCGCGGAATTCCTTCTGATAGTCTTCCGGCGCGTGGAATTGCCGGATCGGCGGGGAGATGCCCCATGTGTGCGAGCCGCGGGCATATTCGATGGTGCCGCCCGCCGCGCTGGTGTCGTCCAGCGCGATCCAGCAGGTCGCCATGTGCGAGGGCGTGAACCACTTGGCGTAGGAATCGTCCTGGTGATAGCCGAGCGCCTTGGCCCCCGCCGGCTTCCAGATCACATTGTCCTGGCAGATGCGCGCACCGGGCCAGCCGCTGAGCTCGGCGACGCAGCGCCCGACGCGTTCGCTCAGCACCACGCTGGCGACCGCGCGGTCGGATTTCCAGCCGTTGCAGATCTGCCGCGTCCGGTCGGGCCCATCCCGCCCTTCCTGCCAGTTCCATTCGTCGGGGTAGAGGCCGGTCTCGAATTCGCCCTTGAACAAGGGTTCGAAGCGCGCGCGCAACCGCTCCACCGTCTCCCTATCGATGAAGCTTTCTAGGATCAGGAAACCGTCGGCCTCGAACCGGCGTTTCTGGTCTTCGGTCAAAGAATGCGATTGGCCCATGGGATCAGTCTGCGGCGGTCCGGCTCGGCACGGTGCGGCAAATTCGACACGGTTTGACGGAGAGTCGCAAAGGGCAGCCACTACCTTTTCAGTTTGGCCAGTGCGCCCTTGTCGCCTTTCACGCCGGTGATGTCCGAGCCTTCGATCAACATGCCCTTGACCTGTGCACCGGTGAAATCCGCATCGTTGAACTTGGCATTCGCCGCCCGCACCGGCCACTCGCGCGTCGTCCCGTCCGGCAAGGTGACGATCTGCACCTGCAAATCCGCGTCGTGGAAATCCGCGCGGCGCATGATCGCGCCGGTGAGATCGGCGCCCTTGAGATCCGCCCCGGCGAAGCTGGCGCCGGTGGCGTCGGCGCGCGAGAGGATCGCGAGCGACAGGCCGCAGCGATCGAACCGCGCCGACCGCAGCCGGCATTGCGTGAACACCGCGCCGGTCAGAATCCGGCCGGAGAAGTCGACCGCCGACAGGTCCCGCGCCAGGAAGTCGGCCCGCGCGCCCTTGCCGCCGGAGGTCTCGACCCAGTCCTCGTGCGCCTTGATCTGGTCGGCAATCGCCGCCGCGGCTTCTTTCGAATCGTCGACCGAGATCGATTCGTGCAGGGCGAGCGCATCCACGTAGGCCGCCTTGCCGAAATCGACGCTGAATACATTGGCATCGCGCAGCACGACGCCGCTGAGATTCGCGCCGTCGACGATGGCGCGATTGAGCAAGGTGCGGGACAGGTCGCAGTTGGTGAGATTGGCCCCGCGCAGATCGGCGTCCTTGAGCGAGCTGCCGCAGAGATTGGCGCCGCTGAGGTCGGCGTTGCGCAAGACCGCCGCCGACATGTCGGTGCGCTTGATGACGGCGTGATGCAGCTTCGCGCCGGCCAGATCGGCGCGTGTCATCTTGGTGCCGCTCACGCTACTTCGCTCCATCTCCGGCGGCGCCACCGTTCCGGCAATGGAGACCAGCAGGGTCCCATCGCGGAAGTCGCATCCCATCAACTTGGCTTCGGTGAAGTCCGCCGCGGACAGGATGGCGCCCCTGAAGTCGGCATGATTGCAATTCGCCTTGCGGAATGACGTGCCGGAGAGGTTGACGCCGAACAGGTCAGCCTCGACGAGGATAGCGCCGTCGAGATTGCAGTTGATGAACTGCGCGCCGGTCAACTTGGCGCGCGTCAGATCGACGCCGCGCAGATCGAGGCCGCGCAGCGTGCGCAAGGACAGGTCGGCTCGCTTGCCGCGGCGGTCATTGAACAGCCACCGCCGATGCGCGGTGATGAGCTTCAGAGCCTCCTTGTCATGAAGCTCGAGCATGGATGCATCACCCGATATAGCCCGCCCGGACGGCACAGCCGATCGCATTGGTGATGAGGCGGCCCGCCGTGATGGCGGTCAAGCCGCCGACATCGCGCTCCGGCGCGATTTCGACGACGTCCATGCCGACCAGCCGGTTCTTCATCGCCGCATGGCGGATGATGGCGCGGGCCTGGACAAAGCTGACCCCGCCCGGCACCGGCGCGATCACGCCCGGCATGATCGTGGGGTCGAGGCCGTCGGCATCGATGGTGAGATAGACGTTCTTGCCCGTCGGCAGCCGCTCCAGCAGCGCGGCGATGCCCATCTCGTGCAGGTCCCAGGCGGTGATGAGGTTGGAGCCCCATTTGCGGGCGTCCGCCACCTCCTCTTCGCGCGCGCTGCCGACGCCGCGCAAGCCGATCTGCCAGGCCCCCGCGACCCACGGCAGTTCGGAGGCGCGGCGGATCGGGCTGGAATAGCCGTCGCGCACGCCGTTGACGTGGTCGCGCCAGTCGAGATGCGCGTCGATATGGATCAGGGTGATCGGCCCGCGCCCTTCATAGGCCCGCAGCGCCGGGACGCTGGCGCCATGATCGCCGCCGAGGATGATGGGCAGCGCACCCGCCTTGAGGATGGCGCGTACCGCCAGTTCGGCGCGCTTCACGTTGCCGGCCGCATCGTACTGGTTGCCGGGAACGTTGCCGCAATCCGCCAGCCGGATGTTCTTGCCCGCCAGCAGCGGACCGCCATGGTCGAAATCGTAATTGCCGTCGCCCCACTGGATCTGGTCGGAGCGGGCGCGCACCGCATCGGGCGCCTGCGCCTGGTTGTTCGCCACCTCTTCCATGGAATAGGGAGCGTTGTAGGGAATGCCGAGGAACG
>DASYRS010000461.1:0-19433 GCA_036004205.1 Dongiaceae bacterium | reverse complement strand
CGTGCCGGTGCCGGCCGCGGCCGGATTGAAGGACAGCGCGCCGCCAATTCCGGCGGCCGACAGCAATCGCTGGAACAGATTGGCGCCCGCCATGCTATGCGGCGGCCGGTGCTTGCGCGCGGATGGCGGCCCAATAGGCGTCCCTGGCCCGCGCCACGCCGAAATCCGCGGCGCGCTTCGGGGCGCGCTCGCTGTACATCCGCCGGCGCTCCGGGTCGCTCATGGCGCGCAACGCCTCCGCCATCGCCGCCGGATCGTCCGGCGAGACCAGGATGCCGTGCTGCGCGAACGAGACGCCCGCTTCGACGCGATCGCGCGGCAGATCGGCCAGCACTTCCGACGGCCCTGATGCACAATTGGTGGAGATGACCGGCAAGCCCACGCTCATGGCCTCCAGCAGGCTGTTGGGGAACCCTTCGGCGTTGGAAGGCGACACGAAGAAGTCCGCGCGCCGCAGGGTCGGAAAGGGATTGGCCGAGAATCCCGGCATCACGACCCGTCCGCCGAGGCCGAGCGCCTCGATCTTCCCGGTCAATGCCGCCCGCTCCGGCCCGTCGCCGAGAATCAGCAGCTTGCCGCCGATGCCGGAGCGCGCGAATGCCTCGATCAGCATCCCGAAATTCTTGTTCGGCACCAGCCGGCCCATGGTCACGGCATAGGGGCCGTCCATCGGAACCGGCGCACCGCTTTCCGCCTGCGCGCGGATCTCCTCGAGGTCGACGGGATTGGCGATCACCGTCATGCGGTCCGCCGGCACGCCGAAGGATTGACTGAGATCGTCGGCCACGCCTTGCGAGACCGCGATGATCTTGCGCGCCCTGGGATAGGTCGCCTTCACCAGCAGCCGCGCGACCGCCCCGCCCGGCCCGCGGCCGAGATGGCTGGAGGTGTTCACACGCTCGCTGATGATCGCAGGGATGCCGAGGATCGAGGTCGCGACGATGTTCGCGACATTGGCGCGGGTCAGGAAGCTGACCGTCTGATCCGGCTTCCGGCGCCGCATCGCGCGCCATACCGACCACACGCTGCGCAGGAGGGAGTGCCGGCAATCGAGCTGCTCCACCTCGATCCAGCGCGGCACCTCATACATCGAGGATTCGCGGTCCAGCAGCAGCAGCGAGATATCGCTGTCGCGCAGTTCGCCGTGCGAAGCGCGCAGCAAGGTGCAGATGACGCGCTCCGCGCCGCCGCCGGCCAGCGAGTTGATGATGAAGAGCACGCGCCTGCGCGCGCTTCCCGCCGCGGCGTTTGATTTCATGGTCGATGAGTCCGCGGGCATGGCTTGCGCGGATGTCGAAGGATCACCTGCCAAATGTCCGATCTCCGGGGAGTATCAATGTGCGTCCCGATATGACGACCTAGAGCTATCATGCACGTCCGGGTGGTTCAACGATGCCTGCCCTGATGTCGCATGACATCTCGCGGACATGTTTTCGAAATGTCACTCCGCATTGCGCGATGTCCGGGCAGCATGCATATAAGTTCGGCATCGGCAATGGGTTCCGCATCATAGTGTCTTGCGTTATATGATGACCGCGTCTGTAACCGGCTGAACGAGGCTCTGTGAGCACCTTTGCGATCGTCATTCCGCTCTACAACAAGCGGCCGCATATCGAGCGCGCCCTTCAATCCGTGTTCGCGCAGACCGAGGCGCCGGCGGAAATCTTCGTGGTCGACGATGCCTCGACCGATGGCGGGCTGGACGAGGTCGTGCGCCATCGCGACGGTCGGTTGAAGATCCTGCGGCGGCCCGAACCCGGGCCCGGCGGCTATGCCGCCCGCAACATGGCGATCCTGCGCGCGCAATCGGAATGGATCGCGTTCCTCGACGCCGACGACGCCTGGATGCCGGGCCATCTGGCGACGATCCGCGCCGCCATCGCTCAGGCGCGAGAGCCGGACCGCATCGCCTGCGTCTTCGCCGGCTATACCAACATCTATCCCGACGGCCGGCGGGAGCCGGACCGCTATACGCGGCAGGTGGGCCGCGGCGAGGCGCGCACGCTGGATCTCGCCGCGTTGCTGACCGCCTGGCTCGATCTCAAGGAATGCCCGATCTGGACGTCTGCTTCGGCATTCCGGCGCCAGGCGTTGATCGACGCCGGCCTGTTTCCCGCCGGCCGGTGCGTGCGCGGCGGCGACAAGGATCTCTGGCTGCGGGTCGCGCGCAATGGCCCGGCCATCGCCGCACCTGGAGCCACGGCGATCTATCATCGCGACGCGAGCAATATGGTGACGCGCAAGAGCTCGACCGATGCCCGGCACTGCCTGTGCGAGACCATCGGCACGATGCTGCCCGGCGCGCCGGAGGCCGTCCGCCCGCTGCTGCGGAAGCTGTTCAATCAGGAGGTCTATCAATACGCCCTCTATGCCGCGAAGGATCGCAAGGTCAGTCCGGATTCCTGGCGCGGATTCTACGCGCAGGAGGACCCGCTGCGGTTCCTGGTCCTGGCCGGCCTCTCGACCCATGCCGGCGCCTATGCCGCGCGGCGCCTGCGCGCCATCCTGCACCCGAGGTCCTCTTGAAGATCGCTTACTTGGTCGGCGAGTTCCCCAAACTGTCCGAAACCTTCGTGGTGGACGAGATCAAGGAGCATCGGCGCAATGGCATCGCCCTCACGGTCATCTCCATCTTCCGGCCGCAGAAGAGCGCGGCGCGCCCCGATCTCGACCGCAAGGACATCCCCATTCTTTACGTCTTCCGCGCCACCGGACGCCTGCTTCGCCTCGAGCAATATTGGCTCGCTCTCCGGGCCCTGTTGACGCAGTGGCGGCTATGGCGCGTCCCGCTTGGCGCCGGCTTCGGCAGCCGGACCGACCGGCTGAATATCCTTGGCCTTGCCTATCGCCTGAAGCAGGCTGGCGGGCTGAACGATGTGGGATTGTTGCATTGCCACTTCGGCACGCGCGCTCACCTGGCGGCGGCGCTGCTCTCCCTCGGGATCATCGACGTCAAGATCGTCACGACTTTTCACGGCTTTGACATTTCGGCGACGATCAAGAACAAGGGCCCCGATCATTACCGGCTGCTGTTTCGCTTCGGCGCGCTGTTCCTGCCGGTCAGCGAGATGTGGGCCGGAAAGCTGCGCGAGCTTGGATGCGACCCGACGCGAATCAGAGTGCATCACGTCGGCATCGACTGCGCACTGAACGAGTTCCGCGAGCGGCGGCTGGATTCAAGGCCTAACCATCCCGTGAAGCTCATCTCGATCGGGCGCCTGGTCGAGAAGAAGGGTCATGCGCACACGCTGCGGGCGCTCGCGCGGTTGCGCCGAAATCGGCCGGACCTCGCCGTGACGTTCGAAATCGTGGGCGATGGCGACTTGAAGGACGCTCTCGAACAGGAGGCATCGGACCTCGGACTGACCGACGCGGTCACGTTCCATGGCGGGCTGCCGCATGGCGAGACTCTCGCGCTGTTGAACGAGGCCGCCATCTTCGTGCTGCCGAGCGTGACTGGCAGAAGCGGCGACATGGAGGGAATTCCGGTGTCGCTGATGGAAGCGATGGCACGGGGAATACCGGTCATCAGCACATACCACAGCGGCATTCCGGAGCTGGTGCAGGACGGCGTCTGCGGATTCCTGGTGCCGGAGCGCGACGACGAGGCGCTGGCGGGGGCGATCGAGCGGATGATCGACAGCGCGCCGAAATGGCCGGAGATCGGCAGGGCCGGCCGCCGGATCGTCGAGGAAGCGTTTGATCGCCATAAGCTCGGCCGCCAGCTCATCGATTACTATCAGGATCTGCTGCCACGCCAGGCGCGATGACCCTACGCCGTGCGATGGGGCCCGGGCTTCAGCATGGCGCGCGCGCCGGTCGCGACGGCTGCGGTGCCGTAGACCGCCAGCGCCGGCAGAACCATCGCGATCAGAGGCACGATCTTGCGGCGCGATCTCAGATAGGCGGCGGCAGACTTGAATTCCCGAAACAGCTGGATAAGACCCGCGCCGTTCAAATTCCGGCGCACCTGGCGATACCATCCCGCCAGGTAGGCGCGCCGGCATTCCGGCCGCAGCAGGAACTTGGCGTAGTAGGCGCCGCGTCCGCGATCGTAGCCTTCCTTCAGGCGCGGCACGTCCGGCAGGCGCCGGCGATGATGGTGCAGCACCAGCGGCCGCGGATCGAAGCGCCCTCCGAAGCCGGCCCACAGCGCGGCAGCCACCGCGACCAGGTCTTCGCACGGGAACCGCGTGCCCGCGCCCAGCTCCGGATCGAAGCCGCCGATCGCCTCCAACGCCTCGCGGCGGAAGGCCAGGTTCGCCCCCTTGAGCGCGCCGGCCGCCACGAACGAGCGCGGCGCGAATTCCACCGGATAGTCGCGCTCATCGATGGTCACGCGCGCGTCGTCCGGGTCGAACAGCAGGATGCGCCCGCCCAGCACTCCGACATCCGGGCGGCCGTCGAAGGCGGCCAGCATTGAATCGACATAATCCTCCGCCACGTAGCAATCGTCGTCGGTCAGCGAGATGAGCGCGCTGCGCGCCTCGCGCCAGCCGCGGTCGCGCGCGGCGCCGAGGCCGATCCTCTCCTCGCGGAAATAGCGGATGCGCGGCTCGGATTCGCTGGCCAGCCGGATCACGTCGGCCGTGCCGTCGGTCGAGGCGTTGTCGATCAGGATCGCTTCCCACGTGCGCGTCGTCTTCATCGCCAGCAGCGAATCGAGCGTGCCGCGCAATTGCCCCGCACGGTTGCGCGTGCAGATGACAATCGACAAATCCGGGCTAGCGTCCGTCATGAATCAGCCCGGCGAATTCGTCGATCGAGCCCACCAGCCGGGCGTTCTGCATGCCCTTGGTCCAGGTCGCATGCAGCGCCGAGATCTTGCCATCGATCGAATCGAACAGGAAATGGCGCACGCCAAGCAGGCAGCACAGGATATGCGCATGCAGCCGGTCGGTGACGACCAGCGATCCGCGACCCAGCAGGTCGAGTCCGAACGCCACCCGTTCGCGGGCATAACGCTCGCGCACCCCGAAGCCGAATGAACGCGACAAGCCGATGGTCCAGGGATGCCTGCGCCATGCCCGCGTCACCTTCCTGTCCCACCACGCCGCGCGGGAGTGCGGCTCGGCGATCCAGTCGGCGATATCGAGGGATCCGCCGCGCTCCGCCAGCACCTGCAGCAACCTGGCATGGTCCGCCCTGACTTCCTTGTCCCCCCGCAACAGGCACACGATGTCGATCGAGGCGGCGCGCCGCTCGATGTCGCCGATCGCGAAGGCCATGTCCGGGCACAGCAGGCTCTCGCAAGGGAAGTGCGCCTGGGCGAATTCCAGGCTCTTCTGGTCGCGGACCAGCAGTATGAAGCTGCCGTGCCGCTCGATCGCTTGCGCGGTCTGGTCGATGGCCTTCCTGGTGCTGAACGAGATGCTCTGAGGCATTTGAATGATCGGCTGCCCGCGAAAGCGCTCCAGCATATTCAGACGGATGGCATGGTGGCGCGGCCAGATCTCGCCGAAATTCCCGCCGCCATGCAACAGCAGGACGGATGAATCGCGAATGAAGCGGTCGCAGGCCGGCGTGTAATTCAGCACATCGAAAAAGCTGATGTCGGCCTCCGAGAAGTTCCGGCGGACAAAGGCAAGCTCTCCGAGGAAGATCGCGCTGTCCCCGACGTTGGGATAGCCCGGGGGATCGATGATGCAGATGCGCTCCGCCTTGCCAGCGATCAACGGGGTCACGATCTCGTCGATCCGCTTGCTGAGCTCTGCATTCAAACTTGGCATTCGTCACTCCTTGCCTTTGCGCACCACCGGTTCGCCCGCCCTCCACATCGGGCGAAGCGGCCTGCAACCTCGTCTCCCCCTGACGTTAAATCCTGGCCTGCCACCGGCGTTGAAGATGCCGGACCGTTCCATTGCGAGCGTTGATAGCGTCGGTGGCGCAAGCCGGCAACCCGGCATCTCCGTGACCGCCACAGCTGCGACAACGCGGCAGACGATTTCTTCCTTCTCTCTTGCTCATGACACAGAATAGTCACACGAATACATTGCGGCGCAGGAATAGGTTTGCGAAATTCGCATCCGCGGCGCACGAACTATTGATCAAGCATAGTGTTCTGTTATCGTCCAGCCCGGCTTGGGACACCTGCTCTCGCGGAGCGGATTTCATGACGCAGGAGTAGCGATTGCTTTCGAAAGCCGCGTGCATCATTCCGACCCACGGCCGCCCGGGCCATTTGTCCCGCTCGCTCGACAGCGCCTTGCAACAGTCGCACTCCCCCGCCGAAGTGATCGTGGTGGACGACCTCGACGACGGGCCCACCGCCGCCGTGGTGCAGGTGACCGCGCTGCGCACGGACATCCCGATGCGGCGGGTCCTGAACCGGAACCATCCCGGCGCGTCCGGCTCGCGCAACGCCGGAGCCGCGGCCGCCAGGGCCGAGTTCGTCGCCTTCCTGGACGATGACGATGTCTGGCGACCGGAATATCTGGCGCGCGCAATGGCGGAGCTCCAGCGCACGGACGCGGAGGCCGTCATCTCCGGCCTTTGCCGCATCAAGCGCGACGGCAGCATCCAGCCCATCGTGATCCCGCCGCGCGAGACGATTGCGGAGCACCTGTTCGACAAGAATTTCGGAATGACCGGCAGCAACCTCGTCATCCGGCGCTCGGCGTTCGAGCGGATCGGCGGGTTCGATCCCGCCCTGCCGGTATTCAACGACTGGGACTTCCTGATCCGCATGATTGGCGGCGGCGTCGGATATGGCGTGGTAGAGGACCTGACTGTGGAATGGCGCGAGCATGAGGGCGATCGCATCTCCACGCCCACCCTGCGCCGCGCCGCCGGCATCGAGACCTTCGTCGCCAAGCACGGCGCCGCGATGCCGGCCCTCAACCGCCGGGACCTGACGGCGATCGCCCTCGGCATCCGGCGGCGCAATGCCGGGTCGGCGATCGGCCGCGTCGTGCTGGCGGCCAAGCT
The DNA here is from genome assembly GCA_036004205.1 of Dongiaceae bacterium. Taxonomy (GTDB): domain Bacteria; phylum Pseudomonadota; class Alphaproteobacteria; order Dongiales; family Dongiaceae; genus Dongia_A. The sequence goes on along the minus strand of DASYRS010000461.1, from coordinate 12,506 downwards.
GCTGCGGCTGCTCGGCCTGCGCGAAGCGCTCGGGCGCCGGCTTGGCGCGAGCCGGAGACAGGTGATCGAGGCGAGCTTCTGACCATGGAAACTATTCTGGTAGCGCATTCGCGCGACGGCCTCGGCGGATCGGTGATCACCGGGGCATTGCTCGCCAAGGCTCTCGAATCCAGCGGCGAATGGAAGACGCTCAGCGTCTGCAACAGCGCCGGGCCGCTGCTCGACTATCATCGCACCATCGGCATCGAGGCGGTGCCGCTGATGGAAAGCCAGGGCCTGCGCTATATGCCCAATCCCAATGACGGCAACCGGCTGCGGCGGATCGCCAAGCGCATCCTGCTGTTCCGAGCGGCGCGGCGGTTTCTGAAATCCGCTTCGCCGGCGATCATTCACGTGCACGACGAATCGAGCGCGCTGGCCTGGGGCTTGGCGGCGCGCGCCAAGCACATTCCCCTGATCTGGCAGGTGCATCAGCAATTGCCGCAGCGCTGGGTCGATTGGCTGCTGCGGCGCCTTGCCACGCACATCGTGTTCGTCGCCGCGAACAACCAGCGCCGCTTCGGCGGCGCCAGCCTGCCGGCCAGCTCCATCATCTATAACGGCGTCGATCTCTCGCAATTCTACCCGGCGCCGCGCAGGGTGGAGGGCGCCGTCAATATCGGCTTCATCAGCAACCTGGTGGACCGCAAGCGCCCCGGCTGGCTGGTGCGCGCGGCCGGCCGGCTGGCGCGCGAGGGGCTCAACATCAAGGTGCTGCTGGCCGGCAACGATTTCACCGGCGGCGCGAAAGCCAAGGAACTGCAGGACCTGGCGCAGCAGGAAGGCATCGCCAGCCGCTACCACTATATCGGCCCGCGCTCCGACGTTCCCGACGTGCTGCGCTCGCTCGATATCCTGGTCCTGCCGTCGGAGCGCGACAAGGAAGCCTTCCCCCGCATCGTGGTGGAGGCGATGGCGTGCGGCGTGCCGGTGCTGGCGACCGCGGTCGCCGGCGTGCCGGAAGCGGTGGTCGACGGCGAGACCGGGTCGCTGGTCGATCCGGACGATTTCGACGGTTTTGTCGCCGCCTTGCGGATTCTGGTGGTGGATGAACAGCTGCGGCGCCGCTACGGCGCGGCCGCGGTCGCGCGCTGCCGCACCTTGTTCTCCATGGAGGCGAACGCCGCGGCGATTTCGCAGGTCTATCGGAGCGTGACGGCGGAGCGGAGCGCGCAGCAAAGCCAGCTCAGTTCGTTCGCTTGAACGTCCTGCGGAACCAGGATGGGCGTTGGGCTTCATTGGCCCCTCCGCGCTTGGGGCCGTTCCGGTAGTCGTTCAGCGACAGCGCATCGATCGTGAGGTCCTCGTAGGCATCGGCGCGCGGGACTTCCAGCCGCGGATAAGCGTCAGGCCCGGCGTGGCCGTTGTGCTGGCCCCCCGCTTCGATCGCCGGCTCTTCGTTCAGCGGCGATTCCGGTTCGAGCCGCGGACCCGCCGGCTGCCCGTCCTCGACCGGCACGGCGCGCAGCTCCATCGCTTCGCGCACCATGCTGGTGATCTCCGCGATCACCGCCGGATCGTCCGCCCTGCCCTCGCGGCTGAAGGGCGAGACGCCGCTGGCCTGCCGGTCGCCGATCACGCGCAGGACGACGTCCAGGTCGATATCCGTCTTGTTGTCCGCCAGGCCATAGACCAGCGCCATGTCGCAGATCGAATTGATGACGCGCGGCACGCCGCCGGAGAAATACTGGACCGCCCCGATCGCGGCGTCGCTGAAGACCGGCCGCTTCGCACCGGCGATCTCCAGCCGGTGCCGGATGTAACGCCGGGTGTCGAGATAGGTGAGCGGCGTCAGGTGATAGGAGATGCTGATGCGCTGGGCGAACTGGGCGAGCTCCGGGCTCTTCAGCTTCGTCAGCAATTCCGGCTGCCCGACCAGGATGATCTGCAGCAGCAGATCCTTGTCGGAATTGATGTTGGACAACAGGCGCAATTCCTCGAGCGCCTCGACCGTCAGGTTCTGCGCCTCGTCCACGATGAGGACGCAGCGCCGCCCGGCACCGTATTCGCCGATCAGGAAATGCATCAGCTCCTGATAGATCTCCGCATCGCTCTGGGCGTTCGATCCGCGCCCGAAGGCCGCCAGCGCCCAGGCCGTAATGTCGGTCAGGCCGCTATGGGTGTTGGAGATGAGGCCAAGCGTGATGTCGCGTCCGATCCGGCGCAGCAGCGTGCGGATCAGCGTCGTCTTGCCCGAACCGATGTCGCCGGTGATGGCGCAGAAGCCGGCCTGTCCGGCCAGGCTGTATTCGAGGATGCTGAGCGCGAGCGAATGCTTGCTGCTCATGAACAGGAAATCCGGGTCCGGCAGCAGCGAGAACGGTTTCTCTTTCAGCCCAAAGAAGGATTCGTACATTCTGTGTACCTGGCTGTCTTTCCGGGTCGGCGGAGCGCCCTAGTGAGCGTTCAACAAGGTGCCGACGATGGCTTTGTTCCCGAGCAGGTGGGCCGACTTTTCCAGCTCGGCCTTGGTGGTCCGCCCGCTGCGTGCCACCAGCAGGACGGCATCCACATTGGGCAGGAACCCGAGCGTATCGCTCGAGGTCAAGAGCGGCGGCGTGTCGTAGATGATGATGCGGTCGGCGTAGCGGTTCTGCAGCTCCTTGGCGAGCGCCGTCATCCGCGGGGAACTGATGATCTCCGCCGTCTCGCCCTTGGCTTCCCGCGCCGGCAGGATGACCAGCCGCGGGATTGCCGGGCTGACCAGGCAATCCTTCAATGCCGCCTCGCCGCGCAGATAATCGTCGATGCCGGCGCGCGGCTGGAACCCGAACTTCTCGTGGATCGCCGGCGCGCGCAGATTGAGATCGACCAGCAGCACCGTCTGATTGACGTCGAGGGCGATGGCGATGGCGAGATTGGCCGCGCTCGTCGTCACGCCGCAGCCCAGTTCCGGCCCGGTGACGGCGAGGGTCGACATGCCGTGCTTTTTCATGCGCTGCAGCACCTGGGTGCGCAGCAGGCCGTAGATGTCGGACGCCGGAAGCTCGAAACTGTCGGCGACCAGCCGTTCCTTTTTCGTCCGCCGCTGATCGCACTTGGCGACCGCGGTCTCGGTGTATTGCGGCGTGAAGCCGTTGGCCGAGGCGACGGCATGACCGTTCACCTTGAGGCCGCCAAGGCTTCCGGCACGCATTTCCCGCGCTCTGGCTAGCGCTTTCTCAATCTGCTCCATCGGCATCTCCGTTTGCCATGCAATTCAGCAGCCAGGCTCCGATGCTGCAGTTGCGAAGATCATGACTCTAACAAGGTGGATAAGCAATGGTAAGTGCGATCAACACAGGTGCGCGCGATTAGTTCTGCGCCGCACAAAAATTTCTCTCGCCGCAGCTTCATTGCGACCCCACACGAACGTGGTACTCGCGTACAACGCCTGTTTCGTCCAGTGACACCCCAAAAACAAAAACCCCTGGGCTTGAGCCCAGGGGTTCCTATCGGTTCTTTGCTATGTCGAGCGCCGTAGCGCCCGATCACTAAACTTGCGCGTTGTTGCGCCGGCGATAACCGAACACGGCCATGCCGCCGAGCGCGGTCGCGAACAGCAGCAGAGCCGGCGGCAACGGAACCTCGGAAACTTCGAAGCGATAGACGTATGCGTTGCCGAACACGCCGGTCCCGCCGATGTTGCCAGCGATCCGGAAGAAGTAGTCGCCGGCGGCCAGATTCAGATAGTTGAACGCCAGGCCGACGCCCGTCGGGTCGGAGAAGTTGCCGAGCGAGGTCAACGGATCCAAGGTGCTGAACAGGTCGAGCGAGAACGTGAGGCTGTTCACATCGACGCCAAAGATGGTCGACAGATCGGTGATCGAGCCCGCCAGCGAGGTCTGCACTGCGGCCAGCGAGAAATTGATCGTGTCGCTGAAACTGACCGGCGCGGGATCGCCCAAATTGACGACGATCTTTGTGCCCGACGCGCCTGGCGTGAGCGTTCCGAGATCAAACGTCGATGCCGACGCTTGTTCCGCCGCTCCAAATGCAAGCAGGCCCGCGACCAGCAACATCATGATTCGCTTCATGACTCTGTCTTCCTTTTTTTGTCGACCCGGGGCACCGATTCGCCCCGAAAATCGTGTTAAGCGAGAAGTTTAGTAAACACTTGACTGGTATTTCGCAGGCGCGAAACCGCCCCATTTGATAAAGGAAAGAATACCATGGGGCAGCCCCCAGCCCTGTGACTTCTCAGGGTTAATCTTGTGACATCGGCAACTCCTAGGCGCCTTTCGGTTTTGTTGCATCGCCTAACAATAGTCACCCTTGTTAAGCTCTTTTGCCGCTTTTCCTTAACAATCCGAGTCAAAACTGCTTTGGACACCACCGTCAGAATCGAGCTGCCTTGCCGGCACTTTTCCCTTTCCCAAAAGGACCTTGGCCTGCCATGACGCCCCTCGCCCGCCGGCTTCTGCGCACCGCCTTCTATCTCGCGAGCGCGGCCGTCGGCGCGCTCTCGTTGACGCCGAGCGCCGCGCTGCCCCCTGTGTCGATCGGTGACAAAGCTGAGCATGTCATCGCCTATGCCGCGCTCGGTCTGCTGGGCGCCATCAGTTCCGAGCGCGGCATGTCGCGTACGATTCTGGGTCTCGCCGCGTTCGGACTCTTGCTCGAGCTGCTGCAGGCTTTCTCGCCCGGACGGTCGCCCGATGCGATCGATGCCCTGGCCGACATCATCGGCGCCAGTCTCGGCGCCGGCCTCGCGGTCGTGCTCAAACATGCGACGCCGACCGCGATTGACAAGATTGCCGCCGGCGCAACACGATGCCGCGCTTGCGTCGCCGGCGGCAATGCATCGCCCACGTCCGATGCTGCGACCGCAACATCGTCTCCACCATCGAAGAGAGCTTCATGCGTTTCCAACTGACGTCGGTTCGATCCTGTGCGATCGCCGCGCTGCTGCTGCTTGCCGCCTGCGATTCGCCGCAGGAGCGCGAAGCGGAGTATCTGAAGAACGGCAAGGCGCTCTACGAAAGCGGCGATCTGTCGAAGGCCGCGATCGAGTTTCGCAACGCGCTGCAGATCAATCCGGCAGGGGCGGAAGCCAAATACTTCACCGGCCTCATCTACGAGAAGAAAGGCAATCTGCCGCGCGCGATCTCGGCCTACCAGGAGGTCGCGCTGCAGGATCCGAACAACCGCGACGTCCAGCTCAAGCTCGGCCAATATGCCCTGATGAACGGCGACGCGGCCGAGGCCAGCATGCGCGCCGACCGGTTGATCGCGCTGGATTCGAGCAAGCCCGACGGCCACACCATGAAGGCCGCCGCGTTCATGATCATGGGCAAGCTGACCGAGGCGGAGACCGAGGCCAAGGCCGCGCTCGCGCTCCATCCCAATGACGAGGACGCGACCATCGTGCTGGCCAGCCAGCGCGCGCGCCAAGGCAAATTCGACGAGGCCGAAGCGATCGTGAAAGAGGCCCTGGCCGCCAACCCCAAGAGCGTCCAGCTGCTGGGCTTCAAGCTCAAGCTGCTGTCCGACCAGCATCGCACCGCAGAGGTCGAGCAGGTGCTCCGGCAATTGGTCGAGCTCGACCCGGCGAATCCGAGTCATGTCGTCAACTTGGCGAACGTGCTGACGCAGGCCGGACGGCTGCCGGAAGCGCAGGAGGAGTTCCGCCGTGCCATCGCGGCCAACAGCAAGTCCACGCTGCTGCTGGCCGCCTATGCCGACTTCCTGGACAAGCAGGCCGGAACCGACGAGGCGATCGACGAAGCCAAGCGGCTCGCCGAGCAGTTCAAGGGCAATGCGCTCTATTCCTTCCTGCTGGCGCGGCTCTATATCAAGGCGAACCGGCTGGACGCGGCGGACAACCTGCTGAAGCGGCTGGTCCAGGACTTCGAGCGGTCGTCCGACCGGCTGGACGCGCAGGTGGAGCTGGCGCGCATTGCGCTGCTGCGCGGCGATAAGCAGGGCGCCCTCGACCAGCTCGCCACCATCCTGAAGACCGACAGCAAGAACGAGAACGCGCTTCTGCTCCGCGCCACGATCAAGCTGAAGGATGCGAAGTTCGACGATGCGATCGCCGACGCGCGCGCCGTCCTCAGCGACGCGCCGACCTCCGCGCCGGCGCTCGCCATCCTGGCCAAGGCCTATGCCGCGACCAATGAGCACGAGCTGGCGATCGGCGCGCTCCGGAACCTGGCACGCGTCGTTCCGAACAACGCCGATGTGCATATCCAACTGGCCGGCCTGCTGGTCACGCGCGCGCCGAACGAAGCCGTCAAGGAACTGGATGCCGCGATCGCGCTGCGCCCGGACAACGCGGAGCTGAAAGCGCAGAAGGCGCAGATCCTGATCTATACGAAGCGGTGGGACCAGGGCGAGATCATCGGACAGCAGCTCGCCGCCGACCAGAAGACGGTCGCCTTGGGCCACCAGATCCTGGGCGAGGCCGCGTTCGCCCGCCAGGACTTCCCGACCGCGATCAAGGAGCTGCAATCGGCCATCGACCACGGCCGCAGCTTTTCCGTCGTCGGACCGAAACTGATGGAGGCTTACAAACAAGCCGATCAGCCGGTGAATGCGGCGAAAACCGGAACCGACGAAACCAGCCCGGCCGAGCAATTGCTGCTGGACCGGATCGCGAAGGACCCCAAGGACGCCGACGCGCTGGCGCTGCTCTCGGCGCAGCGCGAGGCCAAGGGCGATCTGGCGGCGGCCAAGGACCTGCTGCGCCAGGCCATGGAAGCCAAGCCCGACGAACGCGCGCCCTATCTCAACCTTGCCCGCATCCTGAAGAAAGAAGGCAATCTGAAGGAGGCCTCAGAGACGTTGCAGGCGGCAGCCGCGCGATTCCCCGATGACAGCCTGGTCCTGGAGAGCCTCGCGATCGGCTATGAGCTGATGCTGGACTACCCCGCGGCCAGGACCGCCTATGAGAACGTGCTGGCGAAATGGCCGGGCGACATCGTCGCCGCCAACAACCTTGCCATGCTGATCGCCGACGTCTGGCCCACCGACAAGGCGCTGCTGGACCGCGCGCGGCGGCTGGTGGAGGAGTTCCGCAACAGCAACAATCCGACCTTGATCGACACGCTCGGCTGGGTGCAGGTGCGCCTTGGCAACATCGACGACGCGACCATCATCCTGAAAAAAGCGGCATCGATGCAGCCCGACAACCAGCAGGTGCTGTATCACTATGCTGCCGCCCTGTCGTTGAAGGGCCTCGACGATCTCGCCCGGGACAACATGACCAAGGCGCTCGCCGGCGATCCGACCTTCCGCGGCCTCGACGATGCCAAGCAACTGGCCGCAAAGCTGCAGTAGCACCGCTGTCAGGGCGCCGCGCTAGGCTAGAACAGCGATTCGAACAGCGGCGCCAGATATTCCGCGCCCTTGATGTTGAGATGCTGCTGGTCGAAATAGAGCGGCGCCCCGTTTGCGTACACCACGCACGCGTCATCGTGGCAAAGCTGCTTGTGCGGGAACACATGCACGACATTCGCCTCGGTGAACGAATCGAGCAGCTGGAACGCATATGAATTGCGGCGCAGAAACGCAGCTTCGTCGATCGTGAAACTGTTGAGGTCGGCGCCGGACGCGGCATAGCGCGCCAGGGTGCGCGGGATGCTGACCGAGGCGGTCGGAATAGGATAGACCAGCACCACGCGCTTGCCGGCCTCCAGCAGGGCCGCGACCGACCTGCGGATGCCGGCGGAGAACTCGGCGGCGGCCCACCGGTAATTCTCGTAGCGCGAGACCAGGAACACCGTCTTGACGCTGCGGTCCTGCGCCAGGAACTGCGCGACCTTGTCGTTGTAGTCGCGGCAATTCGGCCGGATGCGGATGTCCATGCCCAGGGACGGCGGACACGCCGAGTAGGTCAGTTGCATCACCGACTCGTTGTGACGCGCCGCGATCTCGCCCAGGGCATAGACCAGTTCCACCGCATGGCTGTCGCCCCACACTGCGTAGGTCGGCACGGTCTTGGCGCCATAGACGCACGAATCCTTGAACGGGATCACCTTGTCTTCCTCGCGGTGGCATTGGCCGCGCCGGGGGTTGTAGGCGTCGGCGTAGCCTTCCAGACGCAGCACCTCGTCCGGGAAGCGGCTGGCCCAGCCGTTGGACGCGATCCCCGCCAGGCTCACGACGGCCATGCCGGCCATCGCCGCCGCCGCGCCCTGGAAAATCCTGCGCCGCGGGATCAGTCCCTTCACGCGGAACGGCCGCTCGACATAGCGCCAGGACAAGGCTGCGATCACAATCGAGATCACGACCGCGCAGACCGTGCCCCAGCCCGTCAGCTTCTGGACCAGATAATATTCGGAGAAGACGATGATCGGCCAATGCCACAGATAGAGTGAATAGGAGATGAGGCCGATGAACACGATGGGCCTGCGGCTGAGCAGCCAGCCGGCGCGGGTGTCGCGGCCGAACTGGATCAGCAGCGCCGCGCCGGCGACCGGGAACAGGGCGTTGAATCCGGGAAATCGCGTGCTCGATGTGAATGCGAAGACGGCGTAGACGATGAGGCCAAGCCCAAGCCACGCCAACCCCTCGCGCACGGCGCGATTGCCGACCGCGTGGCCGGTCCCCAGCGCCAGAAATGCGCCGGCGAACAATTCCCACACCCGGGTCGGCGCCATGAAGAAGGTGAAGGCCGGCAGGTGCGCCGCGCCCCAGACATTGAAGGCGAAGGAAAAGATCGCCAGCGGCACCAGCACGAAGAACATGCGATCGCGCGCATAGCGGTGGATCAGCCACAACAGGATCGGGAAGACGATATAGAACTGCTCCTCGACCGCCAGCGACCAGGTGTGGAGGAACGGCTTGGCGGCCGACTGATCGTCGAAATAGCCCGATTGCCGGAAGAACAGTACGTTCGATCCGAAGAGCACCGTCGCGATCACGCTCTTCGAGAAGTCGCGGAAATCCATCGGCACCAGCAGGACCGCGGCAGCGATGCAGGACGCGACGATGACGGCGAACAGGCAGGGGAAGATGCGGCGGATGCGGCGTTCGTAGAAATTCAGGATCGAGAAGCGATGCTCGGCGATCTCGCCCGCCAGGATGCCGGTGATGAGATAGCCCGATATGACGAAGAAGACATCGACCCCGACATAGCCGCCGCTGAACACGTTCCAACCGGCGTGAAAGAACAGGACGGGCAGGACCGCGACCGCTCGCAAACCATCGATGTCGGCCCGATATTTCATGCCTTGGTCTCGTTGTTCTCGCCGCGAAACCCCGGAACCCCAGGCCGGGAAGCCAGGATCGTGGGCCGCCGGCGCCAAGCTAGAAATATCTCTATGTCAAATACGTGAAGACCTACGCTCAACATCGGCACCCCCGCGCGAGGCTGCGAGCTGCTTGGCGCGCGCGCCGTGCTTCGCCGCCGGTGCAGTCGCATCCGGCAGCCCGCGGCCCGGCGGCCAATCGTCGCAGCGGCGCGCCAAGCCACGGAGTTGTTGGTTGACATCGCATCTGGCCGATTTCAGGGTTTTCACGAGCCGTCGTCACAGGCGCACCGCCCTCACCAGGAAAGAACTGTACATGCGACGCAGCGACAGGTACGCCTCGCCGTTTCCGGTTTCGAGGCGCCAAGCTTTGCTGGCCACGCTTGGCGGGCTGTTGATGGGCCTGGGCACGGGCCGCTTGCGGGCGGACGCGACCGTGCCCACAACCCAAGTCAACACTGCGGCAAAGCCGAAATCGGTCGAGCTGTTCACCGCGTCGGGCGCCGGCGATAAGGACGGGCACAATTGGAAGAACGCGATGCCCATCGGCTCGCTGTCGAAAGCCATGGGCTCGGCACGGCCGGGCTCGGGCTTCCTGATCGGATTCGATCCCGCTGCCGGCGAGCCGGCCCCGCTCGACCAGGGCCAGATCCTGATCCGGGCGTCGGGCGATGAGCATAATCCACTGTTCATCCAGGCCGGCCTGATCGAGGGGCACGACAAGATGAGCGCGGCGGCCGAGGACACCGCGGCTTTCTTCAAGAATACGCGCGCGTGGTCGCTCGACAGTTTCAACAAGCGCGGCGGATCGGCCTACTTCGCCCTTGCGAACGGCGCATCGCACCTCAGGATATCCGGCTTTCGCGTGGACGGCACCCCGGCCGACGGCTTCTTCAAGTTCCGCGGCAAGGAAGCGACGACCTATGACGACATCGTCGTTTCCGGCATCGACGCCAGGAATGTCGGGCGCCTGATCGAGACGGAGAAGGGCGTCATGCTGCAGAACCTGGTGGTCGCCGATTGCCGCGCCATCGGCATCGTGCGCGGCTTCGCGCGGTTCCGCAATCTGTCGGGTGCGACGCTGCGCAACCTGGAACTGGACGCCGACAACATGGATGCCGGCGGCAAGGACGTGTGCCAGTTGATCGCGCTGGCGGCGGGCGACAACGTGCTGTTCGAGAACATCGTCCTGCGCAACGCCCTGAACCAGCCGCCGCCCAAGGAAGGCAAGAAGCCGGGCTACGTCCAGGGCGACGGCATCGTGTGCGAGCGCAAGACCAAGAACGTCACCATCCGCAAGTGCCAGGCCAGCGGCATGGGCGACGGCGGGTTCGACGTCAAGACCACGAACGTCACGATCGAGGATAGCAGCACCGATTCCTGCAAGTTCGGAGCGCGCATCTGGGCCGAAGGCGACAACGTGATCCGGCGCTGCGAGTTCCGCAATCCGCAAACGCGCAACAACACCAAGGGCGCCTGCATCCAGGTCGGCGGGACGCTGCAGATCGTCGACAGCAAATTGCACGCCGGTCCGGGAACCGCCGCCATCAACCTGCATCAGACGAAGACCGGCAACGCGCCGTTCGTTCAGATGCAAGGCGGCTCGATCGAGACCGAAGGCGACGGCGTGGTGGTCAACGCCAGCGCCGCCGGCGTGCTGGAGCTGCACAACGTCATGGTCAACGGCGTCGCGACGGACCACCGCTACGTCTTCGAGAAGAAGAAGCAGGACTAGCGGACGGCGCCGCCGCGTCTTCAGCGCGGCCAACGATCGGTCGCCCTAGAACCCGAACATCGGAAAGGCGAACGCCAGCAAGCCGGCCATCAGGATGACCGCGACGCTCGCCACGCCGATCATCCGCAGCTTCCGTCCCCGCAGCTCATCGCTCGTCCTGATATAGGGCACGGTCGCCAGCGGCATCTCGCCGAACGCGTGCATCAGATTCTTGGGGTCGTAGATCCGCGGATCCAGCATGTCGATCGCCACCATCGCGGCGGCGGCCAGCATCGCGGTCAGAAAGAAGCCGGCCGCCATCAGCAGCTTGCGGTTCGGCTTTTCCGGAACGTCGGGATATTGCGGCGGCTCGATCACCGAGAAGGTCTCGCCCTTGCTCTGCTGTTCCATGTTCTCCGCGACTTCGGCGTCCGCTTCCTTGTCCTTGAAGCTCTGGTAGCGCTGGAGCGCGAGGGTGTGCTGATTCTGCAGCGAGTTGTATTCGGCCTCGACGGTCGGGGTCTGCAGGATGCGCTTCTGCAGCTCCTCCACGTTCGCCTCGATCGCCGTCGTGCGCTCCTGGATGCCGCGAATCTGCGAATCGGCTTCGGAGAGCTGGTTCTGGAGCTGGACATACATCGGATTGTCCGGCGGGCCCTGCGGAGCGGTGAAGCTGGACGCGGGCGCGGCATCCATATGCGCCTTCAGCTCGTCGAGCTGTCGGCGCAGGCGCTGCACGTCGGGATGCTTCTCGCCATAACGCTGCAGCGCGTCCGAGAGCTGGGCCTGCAGCGTGGAATACTTGGCCTGGTCGAGCGCGACATTGTCGACACCGCCGAGTTGCTTCTTCAACACGTCGATCTGGCGCTGCAGCCGGACGACGTCGGGATGCTTCGAGCCGTAGCGGGCGGACAGGTCGCTGTATTGCAGTTCCAGGTCCATGAGCTGGGCCTGCGGCGTCGCCGGCCGGCCGTTGGAGGTCATCGGCGTATAGGGGCTGATGACGGCCAGCTGGCTTTGCAGATACGCCTTCCGGTCGGTCAGGATCTGCAGATCGGCGCGATTCTGCAGGAGCTGGCCCTGCGCCTGATTGAGCAGCTGGGTGTTCATGCTGAACTGCTCGGGCAGGCTGCCATTGTATTTGGAGCGCAGGTCCAGCAGCCGCTTCTCCAGCCCCTGGACGTCACCATAGAGCTTCTGCGCCTGCTCGGTCAGGAACTGGGTGGTGCCGGCGGCCTTTTCCTGCCGCGTGCGGTCGTTCTCCGCCAGATAGAGATCGGTCAGGCGATTGGCAACCTGCTGGGCGATGTTGGGGTCCTCGTCTTCAAACGACAGGGTGAAGGCGATGGAAGCCTGCGGCGTCGTCCGCTTCTGCTGCTGCTGGCCGGAGAGGTTCGCGCTCACCACCTCGAGATCGACCTGCCCGCGCATGGTGTTGATGAGGGCCGAGCGCGGCGCGGTCTTCTGCTTGTCGGGATAGAGGTTGAACCGGTCGATGATCTCGTTCAGGTGCTGGCTGGTCATCACCCGCTGCTGGATCACCTGCAGCCGGTCGTTGGCGAACGTGGAGACGGTCGACT
>DASYRS010000460.1:0-5086 GCA_036004205.1 Dongiaceae bacterium | reverse complement strand
CGAGTGGTTTTGGTGTCATCGAGCAGATGGAGGTGAGATTGAGCACCCCTGTAGATGCTGCGGCACTCCGCGAGGAAGTCAAAAAGAAATACCGCGACGTGGCGATCAAGCCGCACGATCAGTATCACTTTCATACCGGCCGCCCCCTGGCGTCCCGTCTGGGGTACGATGTCGAAGCCGTGGATGCGTTGCCGGATGAGGCTGTCGAGTCCTTCGCCGGCGTGGCCAATCCGTTTTCGCTGCGGGACCTGAAACCCAGTGAACGCGTGGTCGATCTCGGGTCGGGCGGTGGCTTCGATTGCTTCATTGCCGGCGGCAAGGTCGGCCCGACAGGCCAGGTCGTGGGCGTTGACATGACCGAAGAGATGCTCGCCAAGTCGCGCAAGACGGCGCACGCCATGGGCTTGTCGAACGTCGCGTTCCGCGAGGGCATTCTCGAACAGCTCCCGGTCGCGGACGGCTGGGCCGATGTCGTGATCTCCAATGGCGTCCTCAATCTCTGTGCCGACAAGCAACAGGTATTCTCGGAGATCCGGCGCGTCCTGAGACCCGGCGGCCACCTGCAGTTCGCCGACATCGCCAATGGCAGGCCGGTGCCTGAATCGGCTGTGGCCAACATCGATCTCTGGACTGCTTGAATCGCCGGTGGTCTGCCGTGTGCAGCCTGGCGAAAGATGATGGAAGACAGCGGCTTCGTTGACATTCGCATCGGGCCGCCAGTCGACACGTTCGGTGGCGCCAAGGGTGAGCCGAACGCGCGCAGGTTCGAAGTCTTCGGCTACGCCTTCCTGGGCCGCAAGCCCTGACGAGGCGGCCTCAGAGTGGCTCTGGTCACTGACCTCGGTTCGACAGCCCGAACGGATTGCCGTCCGGGTCCTTGCCGCCGCAGAGGTCGAGGCCGTCCGTGCTGGTGACCTTGCCCATCTTCGCCCCGCGCGCGATCAGAGCATCGCGCGCCGCCGCCACGTCCTTGACGTCGAACTGGATCTTGGGCGACCGCGGACCGGGCGTGCGCCCGCCGCTGTGCAACGCGATCTCGCAAGCCCCGGCATCGAAGGTCTTCCAGCCCTTGTCGTCGGTCCTGGGCTTCAAGCCCAGAACGTCGCGATAGAACGCGACCATCTTGTCCATGTTGGACGTGAAGAGGATGACGCGCGATAGGCGCAGTTGCATGGGGCGGCGCTTCTGCGACGGGGACTAAGCGGCGATCACCGAGATCCGCGCCACGGACCGGGACTTCGGCTTTCTCTTGATCACGATCTCGACATCCTGGTCCAGCGAGGTCAGGAACGTCATCAACCGCTCGACCGAAAACCCGTCGAGCTTGTAGTTCGCGAGCGCTGACACCTTCGGCTGGTTGATGCCGAGCTTGTCGGCTGCCGCTGCCTGTGTCATGCGCCTGCGTTCGATGATGCCGTTGATGGCGTATGCGAGGCGGAGCTTGGTCTGCCGTTCCTCGGCATCGGCATAGCCGAGATCGGCAAACACGTTGCCGGTGCCCCGCGTGATCGCAGTCTCTTTTGCCGCCTCAATTTTTCGCTTTGCCATGGCGACCCTCATAGTCCTGCTGTGCAATCTTCAGCCGCCGTTCCACCAGTTCCACATCGATCTGCGCTGTCTTCACTCCTCTCGGCGACTTCTTCTGGAAGGCATGCAGCACGTAGACGACTTCCTTGAACCGTACGATGTACACGGCTCTGTATGTGTTCCCATCATGGTCCTCGACCAGTTCGAAGATACCCGGGCCCTGCCCTTTCCATGGCTTCGCGGACGGATGCTTGCCGCCAAACTGCGCCAAGCCCAGCGCATTGCCCATCTCGTCCTTTACCGGCTCGGGAAAGACGAGGAAATCCTTCTTGGACGAGCCCACCCAGTCGAGTGGCTTCTCGCCTTTCGACAGCGGGCGAGCCATTGCTCATCATCCCACTTTTGGGATGGCAATGCAAGGGTTGGCCCGAAACGATCGGGCCTGCTCTGCACAGCCGGCCTCCGCGGTCACGCTATGGACAGGGGATCCGGCAGGCCTCGGCGGAAGGCTGCCGTCTGACCTGTGACATCGTATCTCTGTGCTCTGGTCACGCCACCGCCACCAAGTCAACCGGCGCAGCGACCCCGCCCACTTGCACGCCGCTCAGCGTGCGATACTCGCCGCGCGCCTGGTAGCCCTGCGCCAGTGCGGCATCGTACGTCTCCTTCAGCGCCAAGGCGCGGCAGCCTTCGACCTTGTTGTGCTTCTCGAGCTTGGCCGACAAGTTCACCGCGTCGCCGATGACCGTGTATTCCAACCGCGATTCGTCGCCCACGGCGCCGGCGACGATGCGGCCCGAGGCGAGCGCGCCGTTGATGGTGAGGGGTGGCCTGCCCGCCGCGGCCTGTTCAACGCTCCACGCCGCGGCGGCCTGCATGCATTCCTCCAGCGCCGCCATCGCGCGCGCGGCGTAGTCGGCGAGCGGCCGGGTGGCGCCGAAGGTCGCCATGATGCCGTCGCCAAGGAACTTGTCGATCGCTCCGCCATGGCGCTGGATGATCGGCACCATGCGGCGCTGGTAGTCGGCGAGCACACTCATCACTTCCTGCGGGCTGGCGGTGGAAGCGAGCTTGGTGAATCCGCGCACATCGAGATTGAGGATGGCGGCCTCGCGTGCCTCGCCTTCGCCGGCGCTGATGGCGGCGCCTTCGCGGCTGATGTGGCGCGCGATCTCGGGCGCGAAAAAGCGCGACAGGTTCTCCTGCGCGTGGGCGCCGGTCACCGCCTCCGTCATCATGCGGCGCGCGCCGTGGATCGCGAAGGCGAGGATGGTGGTGACGGCGAGGATGGTGATGATCTTGTCGACCTCCGCCCCGACCAGGATCGAGTTCGAGGTCAGGTACTGCACGTAGTTGCGGGTGACCATGTTGTCGTGCGGATCGGCGAACACCACGTAGCCGATCATGGCCAGCCAGCCGAGCGCGGCCGCGATGCCCGCCAGCACGACGTAGCGCACCTCGAACCGGAGCGCGCGCAGGGCGATGAAGATGTAGACGTATTGCTGGGTCGGCGCTTTCAGGTAGAACGAGGCCGGCTGCATGTATTGCAGATGGAAGCTCCAGATCAGGCCGTAGAGCAGCGCCATGTCGATCACGATCGATCCGGCCAGCAGCCAGAACCCCATGCGGATGCGGTATGCCATCGCCAGGCGGATGATTGTCGCGATGAAATAGGCGCCGATCGCCGCCGGGGTCAGCAGCCAGATCGCGGTATTCATCGGCGCGGTCTGGCGGCTGAGGCCGTAGAGCACGGCGAACGCGATGACGATGGCAAGCTGGATCCAGCCGATCAGCTTCTCGCTGTTATCCTGCAACGAGATGATACGCGCCCGCACCGCCGGCGGCAGGTCGGCATTGGCATCGGCGGCGGCAGTCAGGCGCATGCTGTTGGCGCGTCCCTCTCTACTTCGTCATGGTCGGACTGGTCCGACCATCCGCGAGTTTCGCTGGGCGAGAACTGGTTGTCGCCGACAAATTCGTGGATGGTCGCGCCAAGCGCGATCATGACGTAATTGTGAGAAGCGAGTATAAGTCGCTTCCCCATGCCTTTTGCTTATCGTTTCGCCAGCCACAGGCTGGTCGCCGGCCCCGCGGCGTCGGCGAGCTTGCCGAGCGGGCCGGCGCGCAATCGTTCATCGAAGCGCGCCCGCGCGAACCAGCTGGCGAACAAGATGTCCCAGCCGCCGCCGGCCAGCAGCACCGCCACCGCCGCCTGCTCGTTGTAGCCGCGCCAGGCCCACTCCGCCGGGTAGCCCTCCGGCAGGAAGATGTCGTGGATCTGCACCAGCGCGCCGGCCGGCAGGCGCGGCAGCAGCTCGGTCAGGATCAGCTCGACGTCGGTGCCGGGCATCAGGATGTGGCTCGAATCCACGAACAGGAGGTCGCCCGGATGGAACTCGGCGATTACGTGGCCGCCGGAATTCTTCAGCGCCTGCTGCAAAGTCTCGCGATGCCATTCGACCTTGAGCGCGGCAAGATCGGCGCGCGGCTCCGGATCGATCGCGATCAGCCGGGTGTCGAGCCCGCCATCGGCGATCGCGCGCGCGGCGAAGCGGGTGGAATGGCCGCTGCCGATCTCCACCACGCGGGCCGGGCGATGCAGGCGGATCTGGGCATAGAGCATGGCGGCGTCGAGCCCGCAGAACCAGTCCTGGCCCCAGCGCGGACCCGGCGCCGGCGCGTCATGCGCGATCGCCTTCAGCTCGTCCGCCACCGCCTCGATCGCGTCGATCGCCGAAGCCATCTCCGGCAGCGCCGCCTCGAACAGGGTCTCGACCGCCGGATAGCGCGCCGGCGGCTCCACCTGCCGCGCATGGCGATAGGGAATGAAGAACCCCAGCCGGTCGAGCGACAACACCGTGTCGAGCCCGAAGCGCAGCCGCCGGAACCACTCGCGGGGAGTCATTGCGATGGCCCCACACATTGCAGCACCCTCCCCCATTCAAAGGCCCCACTCTCCCCTCGCGGGAGAGGGCTGCTTCGCCTAAGCTCGCTGACGCTCGCTAAGGCTCCGCATCCTTCCCCCGCAAGGGGGGAAGGGAGACTCTGAGAATGGGAGAATGCCTGCGCGCAACCGAACATCTGCGCGCTACACGCTGAGCTCCAGCACTTCGCGGGCGGCGATGGTGCCGGGGCGGAGCTTGTTGGCGTCGGCCACCACCTTGTCCATGAAATCGTCGTCGTGGCTGGGGTCGTGGTGGAACAGCACCAGCTGCTTGACCTTGGCCGCGTCGGCCAGCCGCACGCCTTCCTGCCAGGTCGAATGGCCCCAGCCGACATACTTGGCGAACTCGGCGTCGGTATAGGTCGAATCGTAGATGAAGAGATCGGTCCCGCGCACCAGGTCGAGGATCAGCGGATCGAGCGTGCCCGGCTTGTGCTCGCAGCCAGTGACGTAGCACAGCGACTTGCCGCCATATTCGATGCGGTAGCCGGTCGCGCCGTTGGGATGGTTGAGCGGCGTGGTGCGCACCGTGATTCCAGGGCGCGGCGTCAGCACATCGCCCGCCGCGAAATCGTGATAGTCGGGGCGCGAGGCGAAGACGTCGAGCGGCACCGG
>DASYRS010000459.1:0-3038 GCA_036004205.1 Dongiaceae bacterium | reverse complement strand
CGGTGCCGCGCATCATGCGCGACAACGGGCTATGGGCGCCGGCGGGCGCTGCCTGCGGCTGCGGTGTCGCCATGGGCTTGTCCGACGGCTGCGCGGCAGACGGTGTCTTTGGCGGCTCGGAGGACATCGCGATCATGTCCGGCATGGGGATCAGATCGGGCGCCGGCGTGCGCTGCGGCATGGCCGGTATCTCGATCGTCCCCATCGGCTCCGGGGTCGGCTCTGCCATGGTGGCCGGCTCGTCGGCCGGCGGCGGTTCCGAAGCGGCCGCCTCCTGCGGTGCCTGCATCCGCGGGAACGAGGTCATGGGGATCGGCGCGCGGCCCGGGCCAGCCATGCCGGTTCCCGGCGGGGGCGATTGGATGGATCTGAAGAACGGATCGCCCCGCACATCGTTGGCCGGCCGCGCCCGCTCGCCCGCCCCCCTATCGCCCAGTTGTCTCTCGCCCAATTGCGGCTCGTCGATCTTGGGCGCCGCCGCACTGGACGGGCCGAGATCGCCGCGCAACCGGCTGAGTGCCGCGGCAACGCTCGCTTGAATTTGGTCGGGTTTCTCTGACGACATGGCTCGCTTCTCCAGCAAAGTACGGCCTGCGATCGCCGCACCTGTGCTCGACGTCGGCGCGGCTGACGTGCCCCCTGCCCGACCGGTTTCCCCCTCGCCCGGACAGTGCTGCAAGCTATCTCGACCCAGAGAATCAGCGATTCCCCGAGTCGGTCAAGAAAAACGACTCGTGGATAACTCTATTAACACCCGGATTCAACAGGCTTTTTCAGCGACTCACAAGTGCTCGTATAAATCGAACAAATGCCGGTGGGTTTCCAGCGCAAACTTGTCGGTCATACCGGCGATATAGTCCGCCACCAGGCGGGCCGCCGCGGCCTCGTCCGCGCCGGTCACCTGGGCCTGCCATTCGGCCGGCAGGCAGTTCGGTTGTTCCAGATGGAGGTCGAACAATTCGCTGACGACGCGCTTGGCCTTCATCGTCATTTGGTTGACCCGGTGATGACGATACATCCGCGAAAATAAGAACTCCTTGAGGGCGCGGTCGTTCGCTCCCATTGCCTCCGAAAATGCGATCACCGGCGCTTTGCGAGCGCGCACCTCCGCAACCGATTTGACGCCGGCGAGGCGGCGCGTCGATTCCGCGATCACGTCGCGGACCATCAGATTGATCATGCGCCGGATCGATTCATGGATCAGCCGCGACAGTTCCAATCCGGGATAGCGCGCCGATACTTCCGCGATCACGGGACCGGCCAGCGGCACGTCCTTGAGATCGGCGAGGGTGAACAATCCCGCCCGCAATCCATCGTCGATATCGTGGTTGTTGTAGGCGATGTCGTCGCTGATCGCGGCGACCTGCGCCTCGGGGCCGGAGAACTCGCCGATCTCCAGATCCCACTTGCCGCAATAGCTCGAAATCGTCTGCGGCACAGGCCTTGCCTGAGCCTTGGCCGATGCCTGCGGGCCGGTCAACGGGCCGTTATGCTTCACCACGCCTTCCAGCGTCTCCCAGGTGAGATTGAGACCGTCGAACGCGGCGTAGCGCCGCTCCAGCAGCGTCACGATGCGGAAGGTCTGTTCGTTGTGATCGAAGCTGCCGAACTTCGTCATGCAATGATCGAGCGCCTCCTCGCCCGCGTGACCGAACGGCGTGTGCCCCAGATCGTGCGCCAGCGCGACCGCCTCGCTGAGATCCTCGTTGAGGTCGAGCGAGCGCGCGATCGAGCGCGCGATCTGCGCCACCTCGATGCTGTGGGTGAGGCGCGTGCGGTAATGATCCCCTTCGTGATAGACAAAGACCTGGGTCTTATGCTTCAGCCGGCGGAAGGCCGTGCTGTGTATGATGCGGTCCCGGTCCCGCTGAAAGGCCGAGCGGTTGGCGCTCTCCTCCTCCGCCACCAGGCGGCCGCGCGACGCCTCGGAATTGCTGGCATAAAGCTGCATGGCCGGAAGCTAGAGTAGTGCCCCGGCCCTGGCAACGGAGCCGGCCCGCCACAGACTCGCAACGGTAGAAAGGATGCCGCCATGTCATCGGGTTCCCAGCCCCTTGTAACCGGCCATTGCCTGTGCGGGCGGGTGCGCTATCGCGCCGAGGCCGCCCCGCTTTGGGTCGCCTATTGCCATTGCCCGAGCTGCCGGCGGGCGACCGGCAGCGTCATTGCCGCCTATGCCGGCTTCCGGCCCGAGGACCTGGTGTTCGAGGGCGAGGCTCCGGCTCGCTTTGCTTCCTCGCCCGATGTGATCCGGCAATTCTGCGGCACGCCGCTCAGCTTCGAATCGCCGCGCTGGCCGGGCGAAATCCACCTGCTCTTGGGCTCGGCGGACCATGTCGAGGGGCTGAAACCGATGGGTCACGCCTTCTGCGAATACCAGGTTCCCTGGTTCGAGGTGGCGGATGACCTGCCTCGCCATCACACTTCCCCTTCCCCGTCAAGCACTTAGCGCATGGCTAGCAGTCCGGCGCGGCGTTTGACTTTCGGCTCCGGCGCCCTACATTTAACCCCGAGAGTTGGATTTACAGTGGTTCAGCCCATGAATGATATGTCGCCGGTGCCGGAACGCCAGGTCAGCCTGTCCGACAGCGCCGTCAAGCGCATCGCCAGCCTGATCTCGGCTGAGGACAACCCAGGGCTGATGCTGCGCCTCAGCGTCTCGGGCGGTGGCTGCTCGGGCTTCCAGTACGGCTTCTCGTTCGACAATTCCGTCCAGGTCGACGACCACCTGTTCGAGCGCGACGGCGTGAAGGTCGTGGTCGACGAAACGTCGCTGGATCTGCTGGCGGGGGCGGAGATCGATTTCGTCGAGGATCTGGTCGGCGCGGCGTTCCAGGTGCGCAACCCGAACGCCAAATCCTCCTGCGGCTGCGGCAGCTCGTTCTCGATCGGCTGACGGCCGGTTCCGTGCTGACCATCGCGAGTTTCAACGTCAACTCCTTGCGCGTGCGCATGCCGCACCTGACGGCGTGGCTGAAAAGCGCCGCGCCCGATGTCGTCCTGCTCCAGGAGATCAAGTGCCTGGACGAAGAACTGCC
>DASYRS010000458.1:0-3616 GCA_036004205.1 Dongiaceae bacterium | reverse complement strand
GATGATCGTCACCTGCTGCAGCACCAGCGAGAAATTGAACGGATGCAGGAATTTCTGACCGGCGATCAGAGAGAACAGGATGATCGCCAGCACCAGCACGATGGCCGGGATGGCGGTCGGATTGCCATGGAGGAAATGCTGCAGCCGCCGGAGCGGCGTATTCTCATCCTCCTCGAACGAGGCGACGCTCTGGTCGGCGCGTTTCGTGACCTTTTCAAAGTCGGCGACCGCCCCGGTTGCACCCGGGCCGGATGGCGTTTCCGCTGGGCTCATGTCGCACCCCTGATCTGACTACGGTCGGGCCTCCCGCGCGGCTTCGGCGGCCCCGCACGGGAGCCGCCGCACCGCATTCTGCTTATCGAGGCAAGGTTGGACTCAACCCCAGCACTTGGCAAGGCCGTCCTTGACGCTGAGCGAGGGCACGCCATCGACCGGCTTGTCGGTGATGAGCTCGACGCCGGTGTTGAAGAAGTCGAGGCCCGGGGTGTTTTCCGGCTTCTTCTTGGTCTTCACGTAATTGACCACCGCCTCGACGCCCATCGAGGCCATCAGCAGCGGGTATTGTTGCGAAGTGGCGCCGATCACGCCTGCTTCGACGTTCTTGACGCCCGGGCAGCCGCCATCGACCGAGACGATGATCACGTCCTGCTCGCGGCCCACCGCCTTCAGCGCCTCGTAGGCGCCGGCCGCCGCCGGCTCGTTGATGGTGTAGACGACGTTGATGGTTGGATCCTTCTGCAGCAGGTTCTCCATCGCCTTGCGGCCGCCTTCCTCGTTGCCCGAGGTCACGTCGTGGCCGGAAATGCGCGCATCGTCCTCATCGCCGATGTCGGTCGGGTTCTTGATGTCGATGCCGAAGCCCTTCATGAAGCCCTGGTCGCGCAGGTAGTCGACCGTGGGTTCGCTGGGCGCGAGGTCGAGGAAGCCGATATGCGCGTCCTTCGCGCCATCGCCCAGGGTCTTGGCCGCCCAGGCGCCGATCAGCTCGCCGGCCTTGAAGTTGTCGGTGGCCAAGGTCGCGTCCGCCGCCGTGATCGGCTCCAATGGCGTATCGAGCGCGATCACCAGGATGCCCGCTTCGCGCGCCTTTTCGACCGACGGCACGATCGCCTTGGTGTCGCTGGGCGTGATGAGGATGCCCTTGGCGCCGGCGGCGATCAGGCTCTCGATCGCGGCGACCTGGGATTCGTTGTCGCCGTCGACCTTGCCGGCGAACGAACGCAATTCGACGCCCAGCTCCTTGGCCTTGGCCTGCGCGCCTTCCTTCATCTTCACGAAGAACGGGTTGATGTCGGTCTTGGTGATCAGGCCGACGATGATGTCCTCGGCCAGGGCAGGGGCGCTGCCGACGAAGGCGAGGCAGGCGGTGCCAAGGGCGGTGCCCAAGGCAATATTCTTCAAGCGGCGGAATGATGTCGTCACGTGTGTCCTCCCATGTTCCCCGGTTCGGGGCGAGCATTCGTTGCTGTCTAGGCGCCGCCGGCACACCAACGCGAGGACGCGCATCCCCATATCCGCCGGCGCCGGCCGACGGGTCCCATTCCAGCCAATGTTTCACGCGGAGTCAATAATTAAATCACGCGGATTTAGTTATTGACCCAGAGATGGAAAATGGCATTCTTTCAAGCTGTAAGGCCGTCCAGGCCAGCGTCGAAACAACAGTATTTTCATGGCAAAAGCCGATCCGGGAACCGTGGCTTATCAGGCGCTGGCCGTTGGTCAGGCGCCGGGGACACCGCCGCCGGGCGGTCTGGAGCGCGGCGGCAGCCAGTCCGGCGTGCGGCTCTATAACGAGCGCCTGGTGCTGTCGCTGATCCGGCGCTACGGCAGCCTGCCGAAGGCGGAGATCGCGCGTGTCACCGGACTTTCGGCACAGACCGCGTCGGTCATCGTCAAGCAGCTCGAGGCGGATGGATTGCTGCTGCGCCAACGGCCGCAGCGCGGGCGCATCGGCCAGCCGCCGGTACCGCTCAGCCTCAATCCCGACGGCGCCTATTCCATCGGCCTCAAGGTCGGGCGGCGCAGCGCCGATCTGGTGCTGATCGACCTGGTGGGGCGCGTGCGCGCCAGCCAGCATCGCACCTATCGCTATCCCGAGCCCGCCGCGACTCTCGATTTCGTGCGCGACGGTATCGAGGACTTGCAGCGCGATTTGAAACCGGCGCAGCGCGCCCGCATCTCCGGCCTCGGCATCGCGACGCCGTTTGAGCTCTGGAACTGGGAGAAGGAGATCGGCGCGCCGCGCGACGTGCTGCAGGTCTGGCGCGCCTTCGATCTGGTGGGCGAGGTGGCGAAACTGTCGAACTGGCCGGTACAGCTCTGCAACGACGCGACGGCGGCCTGTGCCGCGGAGCTGTCTTTCGGTATCGGTGGCCGCTATCGCGACTTCGTCTATTTCTTCGTCGGCTCCTTCATCGGCGGCGGCATCGTGCTCAACGGCATGCTGTACCAAGGCCGCAGCGGCAATGCCGGCGCGATCGGCTCCATGCCGGTGTCGGGCGAGGGGCCGCTCGGCGTATTGCAGCTCATCCGCTCCGCCTCGCTCTACCGGCTGGAGCAGATGATCGGCAATCAGGGGCGCGATCCGTCCATGCTGTGGACGATGCCGCAGGATTGGGGCGAGATCGGCCAGCCGCTCGACGCCTGGATCAAGGATTCGGGGGTCCATCTCGCGCAGGCGATCGTCGCGTCGGTCTCGGTGGTGGATTTCGAGGCGGCGATCATCGATGCCGCCTGTCCGCCCGAGGTGCGCACGCGCCTGGTCGCGGAGACTAAGGCGCAGATCGCGCAGCTCGACCAGCAGGGCCTGTCGCCGTTCTCGGTGGTTGAAGGCACCATCGGCAGCGACGCCCGCGCCATCGGCGGCGCCAGCCTGCCCCTGCTCGCCAACTTCGCGGTGGACCGGGAGATATTCTTGCGGACGGTGGGATAGGGCGCATTCACATTCTCTCCGCGCGTCGATGCCTTACTCTTTCTGTCACCCCGGCCGAAGAGCCGGGGCCCATGCGGCCTCGTCGCGGGGCGGATCGGTTGCATGGGTCCAGCCGTCGCTCCGCTCGGCCGGGATGACAGCGATGGTGTTCAGCGTAGCGCGAGCAGCAACTCCGCCACCAGGTTCGGTGCCGTCCAGTGCGGCATGTGGCCGGCGTTCTTCACGAAATGCACCGCCGCGCGAGCAGGCAATTGCGTTGCGTGCTGCCAGGGGATGATGCGGTCCTTGAGGCCGAAGATCGCGGTGACCGGCGCCTTCACGCGCTCGAGGTCGGCGACGATGGAATGGCGCTGGCCGTTCGCGTCGTTGATCGAGGCGGCGAGCGCGCGCAGCATCGGGCGGCGCGACTGTATGCGGGCGAGCAGTTCGGCCAGGTAAGCCGACGACAAGGCGCCGCCATCGAGCTTGGCGAGCTCGCGCTCCAGGTCGGCGATACTCTCGGCGGCGATCATGCCGTCGATGAAGCCGGCATCGATCTCGGCGCCGAGGCCCGCCGGCGCCAGCAGCAGCAAGTGATCGAGCACGACCTCTCCCTCCGCCGCCAGCTTCGCTGCGATCATCGCGCCGAGCGAGTGGCCTACCAGCCGCACCGGCCCAACGGCAAGGGCGCGCAAAGCCGTGGCT
>DASYRS010000457.1:0-3856 GCA_036004205.1 Dongiaceae bacterium | reverse complement strand
ATCACTATGTAAATTTGGGTCAGAGTCCAATTGTCCCGTTGGAGTCGCCACTTCTCCGGCGCGTGCGCCACAATGTCACCCCGAGGTTCCGGAACCTCTGCCGAGTCCCGCCATTAAGACCGCATTATCTCTGATTCATCGGCGAGGAACGGCATGGACAGCAGCGGCCTCAAGGGTCTTTCCATTCTGGTTGTCGAAGACGAACCCATGATCGCGGTCGACACCGCCTGCACCATCGTGCAGGCCGGCGGGACGGTCGTTGGGCCGGCCTATTCGCTGGACCAAGCCTTTGAAGAGATCGCGGACGCGGAGCTGGATGGCGCGCTGCTCGACATCAATTTGAGGAACGACAAGGTCTTCAGCCTGGCCGACGCGCTCGCCGATCGCGGCGTGCCGATCGTGTTCCTCACCGGTGAAATCTGGCCGGTGATTCCCGAGCGCCACGCGGGATGCCTGATCGTCGGCAAGCCGATCAACCAATCGAAGGTCGTTGCCGCGCTGCGCAGCGCCATTGCCGGCGACCGCGCTCTCGCCGTCGCATAGCGTCGCTAGCTCCGCTGTTCGGCCGTTCCTCCGACCGGCAGCGCGCTTTCGTCCACCTCCACCGCCCCGCCCGCACGCTCTCGGATATGCTCCGAGATCCCCCGCGCGATCTCGCGCTCGCCCATGATGATCAGGCTGGCGCCGAGCTTCGTGAGGTATTCCACCTCGGCGTCGGAGTGGGCGCGGGCGATGATGTCGAGGGCGGTGTTGGCTTCGCGGGCGTGTTCGATCAGGTTGCCGCTTTCGAACGGGTTGGGGATGGCGCTGATCAGGAAGCGCGCGCCGGCGACATTGGCGGCGTCGAGCATGCCCGGCTGCGCGGCGTTGCCGACGATCACTTCGATGCCGGTCTCGCGCAACCGTTCGGCGATCGCGGGGCGCTCCTCGATCACCAGATAAGGCTGGCCCATTTCGGCCAGGGTCTGCGCGACCAGGCTGCCGACCCTGCCATGACCGACCAGCACCGCATGGTTTGTGAGGCTGGTCCGCGGCAGTTCGGGAATCTCGGCCTCGCCGGCTTCTTCCGCCGGCGCGGCGCCCTCGCGAGTCTTCAGCCAGCGCGGCAGCAGCCGTTCCGCCGCGACGAACAGCAGCGGGTTCACCAGGATCGACACCATGGCGCCCGCCAGGATGAGGTCGCGCCCGGTCTCGGGCAGCAGCTCGAGCTCGATCCCCAATCCCGCCAGGATGAAGGAGAATTCGCCGATCTGCGACAGGGTGAGGCCGAGCGCGACGGCGCTCTGGATCGAATGGCGGAACAGGCGCGCGATGGCGAAGACGGCGGCGGCGTTGCCGGCGAGGATGATCACCACCGTCACCGCGACCAGCAACGGCTGGCGCACGGCGATGGTGGGATCGAACAGCATCCCGACAGAAACGAAGAACAAAACGGCGAAGGCGTCGCGCAGCGGCAGGGTCTCCTGCGCGGCGCTCTGGCTGAGCTGGGATTCCGCCAGCATCATGCCGGCGAAGAACGCGCCGAGTGCGAACGAGACGCCGAACAGTTGCGCCGCGCCGAACGCGACGCCGAGGGCGATCGCCAGCACCGCCAGCCGGAACAGCTCGCGCGAGCCGGTGTGCGCGATGTAATGCAGGATCCACGGCATGACCCGCCGCCCGACCAGGATCATGAGCGCGAAAAACGCCGCCAGCTTGGCCAGCGTCAGTCCGAGCGCGCCCGTCAGCGTCGTCGGCTTGAAGAAGGCGAGGGGGCCGCTGCTGGCGCCCTCGACCGCATTGGCGTCCCCGCCCAGCACCGCCGAAAAGGCCGGCAGCAGGATGAGGGCGAGGATCATGGCGAGATCCTGGATAATCAGCCAGCCGACCGCGATGCGGCCCTGTTCGGACTGCAGCTGATGCTTGTCCTGCAGGGTTCGCAGCACCACCACCGTGCTCGCGACCGACAGCGACAGGCCGAACATGATGCCGGCGCCAAGCGGCCAGCCGATCGCATATCCGACGCCGATGCCGAGCAGCGTCACCAGGGCGATCTGGGCCAGGGCGCCGGGGATTGCGATCTTCCTGACCGAGAGCAGGTCGGCCAGCGAGAAATGCAGGCCGGAGCCGAACATCAGCAGGATGACCCCGACCTCCGCCAGCTCGCGCGCCAGGGCCTGGTCCGCGACGAAACCCGGCGTGAAGGGGCCGATCATGATGCCGGCGACCAGATAGCCGACCAGTGGCGACAGTCTCAGCCGGTTCGCCACCGCACCCAGGACGAAGGCGAGCCCGAGGCCGGCAACCAGCATGGCGATGAGCGGTGTGTGCATCTCTCCAGGATCGCGTTCAGGGGTGAGTCGAAGACTTGCGGATGATCATCGTAATTCTCGCATGAACGTCGGCCGCGTGTCGAACCTTGGCAAAACACCCGCCGGCGGCTGTTGCCCGGCGTTACCATCCGTTACAAAGATCGGGTTGATCCCGCGGCCCCTGCGTGTTCCGCTTCCATCCGTTCGAATCCTGGATTTCGAAGCAGAGGCCAACATGATCAAAGTCGCGCCTATGGTTGTGCTCTTGGGCGCAGCAATCGTCCTTTCGCCGCTCCACGTCGCCCTCGCCATCAGCACGGAATCGGCAACCGACAGCTCCGGCGACAATGCGCCGATCGCCGATCCCGACGATCAGCTGGACGAGATGGCGAATCCGGATTCCGGCACCGAAGGCAGCGCGACCATCGAGATGCCGCCGATCGACATGCCGGGCGATTCCGGCGACTACGCGCCGCCATCGGATTCCGAGGACGATCCCGCCATGGACGCGCCGGCACCGGCGGACGATTCAGGCGACCAGCCCTCGAACTGATCGGCGCGCCTAGCCCCGCCCTACAAACGGCATCTTGGTCGCCATCACCGTCATGAACTGAACGTTCACGTCGAGCGGCAGCCCCGCGATGTGCACGACGGCGTTGGCGACGTGCGCCACGTCCATGGTCGGCTCGGCCACGATGCTGCCATTGGCCTGCTTGATGCCCTTGCCGATGCGCGCCGCCATCTCGGTGCGCGCGTTGCCGATGTCGATCTGGCTGCAGGCGATGTCATAGGGCCGCCCGTCGAGCGAGATCGATTTGGTGAGGCCGGTGATGGCGTGCTTGCTGGCGGTATAGGGCGCCGAATCCGGCCGCGGCGCGTAGGCGGAGATCGAGCCGTTATTGATGATCCGCCCGCCTTGCGGTGTCTGCGCCTTCATCTGTCGGAACGCCGCCTGCGCGCACAGGAACGAGCCGGTTAGGTTGACGTCGATCACGCCGCGCCACTGTTCGATGGTGAGATCCTCGAACGAGGCGCCGACGCCGGTGCCCGCATTGTTGAACAGCACATCCACCCGGCCGAACGCCTTGACCGCCGCCGCGAACAGCGCCGCAACCGAGGCCGGGTCGGCAACGTTGGTCGCGACCGGCAGGGCGCTGGCCTTGCGATCGCCGGCCAGGCGCGCCGTCTCCTCCAGCGCATCCTGGCGCCGGCCGGCCAGCGCCACCTTGTAGCCGTGAGCGAGCAGGGCCAGCGCCGCTTCCCGCCCGATCCCCGATCCGGCGCCGGTCACCACCGCGACTTTCCCTGTTGCCATCTTATCTCTCCCTTGCCAGCGAATGGGCCATAGAAAAGGAGCGGGGCGATTGATGCAAGCGCGGGCTGCTGCCACAGTCCGGCGATCATGAAACGCAGTGCTGCGCTCCTGGTCTACAAACGCGCGCCTGGTGGGATCCGGGTTTTCCTGGTCCATCCGGGCGGGCCGTTCTGGGCCAAGAAGGATCTGGGCGCATGGTCGATCCCCAAGGGCGAGTTCGACGAGACCGAGGACGGTCTCGCCGCCGCCC
>DASYRS010000456.1:0-5335 GCA_036004205.1 Dongiaceae bacterium | reverse complement strand
CAGCACGATGATGTCCTTCTTGCGGTCGGTGATCTTCAGGTAGCCGTCGGAATCGAACTCGCCGATGTCGCCGGTATACAGCCAGCCGTCGCCGATCGCGCGCTCGGTCGCTTCCGGGTCGCGCCAATAGCCCTTCATGATGGCTTCGCCCTTGACCAGGATCTCGCCATCGTCCGCGATGCGCGCTTCCAGTCCGTCGAAGATTGGGCCGACTGTGTCGATCTTGATCTTTTTCGGCCGGTTGGCGCTGATGACGGGCGAAGCCTCGGTCTGGCCGTAACCCTGCAGCAGCGGAACGCCGAGGGCGAGGAAAAAGACGCCGATCTCGTAATTCAGCGCCGCCCCGCCGGAGACGAACGCCTTCAGCTTGCCGCCGAACCGCTTGCCGACCTTGCGCCGCACCAAGAGGTCGCACACGAAATTCTGCACGCGCTCCTTGAAGGTCAGCGTGCCTGGATGTTCGTAGCTCTTGCGGCCGAGGCGATAGGCCAGGTCGAACATCTTGCGCTGGAACGGCGTCGCCTTGGTTAGGCCGCGCTGGATGCGCTGGTGGATGACCTCATAGAGCCGCGGCACGGCGGTCATGATGGTCGGCTTCGCTTCCGCCATGTTGTCGGTCAGCTTGTCGATGCTCTCGGCGTAGTAGATCTGCGCGCCGATGGAGATGGGCAGGAACTGGCCGGCCGTGTGCTCGTAGGAATGCGACAAGGGCAGGAAGGACAGGAACACGTCGTTGCCCATGCCGACTTCCTGCAGCAGGCGATACGCGCCCTTGATGTTGCACAGGATCGAGCCGTGGGTCAGCATCACGCCCTTGGGCACGCCGCCGGTGCCCGAGGTGTAGATGATGCAGCAGGTCTCATCGCGCGCCAGCGCGCCGATCCGTTCCTCGATCTGCGAATCGAGCTTGACGTCGCCAAGGCTCATCGCCTCGCCCCAGGTGAGGGAGCGCAGGGGGAGCTGCTGCGTCAGGTTCAGATTCTCCATCGCGATCAGGAAATTCAGCTCCGGCGCCAGCATGGCGGCCGGCAAAGCGCGCTTTGCGATGCTGGGATTGGAGATGATGACGCCGCGTGCGCCGCTATGGGTCAGGACATGCCTGTTGTCGTCGGCGGTGTTGGTGGAGAAGGCCGGCACGGTGATGGCGCCCACCGCCATGATGGCGAGGTCGGAGATCAGCCATTCCGGCCGGTTCTCCGCGATCAAGGCCACGCGGTCGCCGGGCTTGACGCCGAGCGCGATCAGCCCGCGCGCCAGCGCCCGCACGTCCGCAGCGACGCGCGCCCAGCGGATGGAGGCGAAAGGGCCGCCATCCTTGCGCCACAGGAACGGCTTGGTGCCGAGTTTGTGCGCCTGGTCGAAGAACAGCCGCGGCAGGCTCGGGATCGAATCGTAGTTCATGAATGGTCCTCGACCGGCAGGGCGCCGAAGGCGTCGGCGTAGCGGACGGTTCCGGGATTGGCAAGCAACGCGCCAGGCTTCAGCTCCAGTGCCATGAAGGCATCGCCGCGAAAGGGCGAGGCGATGCCACGCGCCGCCGCGGCCGAGAACCCGAAGCGCTGGTAGAACTTCGGATCGCCGACCACGACGATGGCCGCCAGGCCGCGGGCCGCGCAGGCCCTGATTCCCGCCTTGGTCAGCGCGCTGCCGACGCCTTTCCTTTGATGCTCCGGCCGGACGGCGAGGGGCGCGAGAGCGGTCGCCTCGGTCACGCGGCCCTTGGCGCCCTCGATCGGCAGGCGGCTGAACAGGACATGCCCGACCAGCTCGCCGCCTTCCGCGACCGCGACCAGCGAGACCAGGACATCGCCATCGGCGCGCAGCCGGTCGACCAGATCGGCTTCGGCGCGCTGCCCGAAGGCATGCGCAACGATGTCGCGGATGTGGGGAACATCGCCCGACTGCTCCATGCGGATGACGATCGGCGCGCTCATGATGCGGCGGATTCCGCTTTGATCTGCTGAGGAATGGGACAGGAACACTTCATTTCGGTGCTGATTTGTGACAGTTGGCTCTCTTGGCGGGGCGGTGGGTGTTCCCATATAAATCAGGTCGAGCCAAATGCCAAAGCCCTGACCCCGCTCAGGGCATTACCCAGGATCCAGCCATGACCCCCGACCAAGGCGCCGCCGCCAACAACCTCCCGACCTGGAATCTCGCCGATCTCTATGCCGGCCCGGAAGCGCCGGAGGTGGAGCGCGACCTCAAGGACGCCGGCACCAAGGCGGCAGCCTTCCGCCAGCAATACGAGGGCAAGCTGGCCAGCCTCGGCGGCGCCGACTTCCTCTCGGCGATCATGGCCTATGAGCGGATCCAGGAAATCCTGGGGCGGCTGATGAGCTATGCCCAGTTGCTCTATGCCGGCGACATGTCCAACACCGAGTTCGGGCGGTTCCAGCAGAACGTCAACGAGCGTTCCACCCAGATTTCGCTCGAGACCCTGTTCTTCACGCTGGAAATCAACAAGCTGTCCGATTCCGACGTCGATGCCAAGCTGAAGCATGCGCCGCTACGGCGCTATGCGCCGTGGCTCGACACCGTGCGCGCGTTCCGCCCGCACCAGCTGTCCGACGATCTGGAGAAGATGCTGCACGAGCGCGACGTGGTCGGGCGGCAGGCCTGGATGCGCCTGTTCGACGAGACCATGGCCGACCTGCGCTTCGAGGTCGACGGCAAGAAGCTGACCAGCAACGAGGCGCTGAATCTGCTCTACGAGCAGGACGGTGCCAAGCGCAAGGCGGCGGCCGATGCCGTCTCAAAGGGCCTCAAGGACAACCAGCGCATCTTCGCCCTGGTCACCAACACCCTCGCCAAGGAGAAAGAGGTCGACGACAAGTGGCGCAAGTTCGCGCGCCCGGTCTCGTCGCGCAACCTCGCCAACCAGGTCGAGGACGAGGTGGTGGATGCGCTGGTCGCCGCCGTGAAGGCGAGCTATCCCAAGCTCTCGCACCGCTATTACAAGCTGAAGGCCAAATGGCTCGGCCTGCCGAAGCTGAATTACTGGGACCGCAACGCCCCGCTGCCGGACGAGGAGGACGCGCCGATCGAATGGAGCGAGGCGCAGTCGCTGGTGCTGACGGCCTACAATGCGTTCTCGCCCAAGCTGGCGGAGGTCGGCCAGGTGTTCTTCGACAAGGGCTGGATCGACGTGCCGCCGCGGCCGGGCAAGGCGCCCGGCGCATTTGCACACCCGACGGTGCCGAGCGCGCATCCCTATCTGCTGCTGAACTATCACGGCCGCACGCGCGACGTCATGACCCTGGCGCACGAGCTGGGCCACGGCGTGCATCAGGTGCTGGCCGCGCCGCAAGGTCAGCTGCTGTGCGACACGCCGCTGACCCTGGCGGAGACGGCGTCCGTGTTCGGCGAGATGCTGACCTTCCGGGCGCTCCTGAAGCGCGAGACCGATCCCCAAGAGCGCAAGGTGCTGCTGGCCGGCAAGGTCGAGGACATGCTGAACACGGTCGTGCGCCAGATCGCGATGCACGAATATGAGACAAGGCTGCACGATGCGCGGCGCGCGGGCGAGCTGACGCCGGAGCAGGTCTCCGAAATCTGGCTGGCGACCCAGCGCGAGGCGCTGGGCGATGGCGTCGACCTGCCGGTGGGAACGGGCTACGCGATCTATTGGTCCTACATCCCGCATTTCATCCACGTGCCGTTCTATGTCTATGCCTATGCCTTCGGCGACTGCCTGGTGAACTCGCTCTATGCGGCGTATCAGCAGGCGGAGGCCGGCTTCGCGGAGAAGTATCTCGACATGCTGAAGGCCGGCGGCACCAAGCGGCACAAGGAATTGCTGGCGCCGTTCGGGCTCAACGCCGCCGACCCGGCCTTCTGGTCCAAGGGCCTCGGCGTGATCTCCGGCTTCATCGACGAATTGGAAAAGATGGGGTGATGGCCCGGCCGTCCCGATGACAGACGAGCGCAATTCACTCGGCGGGCGCGTCATGCGCTATGCCCGCGTCGGCCGCGCGGTCGGCGGGCTGGCGGCGCGCGTGGCCGGCCAGCGCTATCTCGGGCTCAAGGTCGATCGTGCCGGGAATGCCGCGGATCTGAAGGCAGCTCTGGGCGGGCTCAAGGGACCACTGATGAAGGTGGCGCAGATCATGGCCACCATCCCCGATGCGCTGCCCAAGGAATATGTCGAGGAGCTCCAGCAGCTCCAGGCCAACGCGCCGGCGATGGGCTGGCCGTTCGTCAAGCGTCGCATGGCGGCGGAGCTGGGCGCGAACTGGCAAGCCAAGTTCAAGAGTTTCGAGCATGAGGCCGCCGCGGCCGCCTCGCTCGGCCAGGTGCATCGCGCGATCTCGCATGACGGGCGCGCGCTTGCGTGCAAGCTGCAATATCCCAACATGTCATCGGCGGTCGAAGCCGACCTCTCGCAGCTCAGCATCATCTTCTCGATCTACGAGCGCTACGACCGCGCGATCCACACCAAGGAGATCCATGGCGAGATCGGCGACCGCCTGCGCGAAGAGCTGGATTACGAGCTGGAAGGGCGGCACATGGCGCTGTATCGCCGCATGCTCGCGGGCGAAAAGCACGTGCATCTGCCGGAGCCGCAGCTCGAATTATCGAGCAAGCGCCTGCTGACCATGAGCTGGATCGAAGGCAAGCCGGTCATGCAAATGCTGACCGGCAAGCCCTCGCTCGAGCTGCGCAACCGCATCGCCTACAACATGTTCCGCGCCTGGTATGTGCCGTTCTACGAATACGGCGTGATCCATGGCGATCCGCATCTCGGCAATTACACCATGCGGCCGAACGGCGATGTGAACCTGCTCGATTTCGGCTGCATCCGTATCTTCGAACCGAAATTCGTGAAGGGCGTGATCGATCTCTATTTCGCGCTGCTCAACGACGATCGCGACCTGGCGGTCTCGGCCTATGAAAGCTGGGGCTTCAAGGGGCTGTCGCGCGAGGTCATCGACGTCCTCAACCGCTGGGCCCACTTCGTCTACGGCCCGCTGCTCGAGGACAAGGAGCGCAAGATCCAGGATGCCGAGACCGGCGTCTATGGCCGCGAAGTGGCGGAAGGCGTGCATGCGGAGCTGCGCCGCCTCGGCCCCGTGACGCCGCCCAAGGAATTCGTCTTCATGGACCGCGCCGCCATCGGCCTGGGCTCGGTCTTCATGCACCTCAAGGCCGAGATCAACTGGTACAGGCTGTTCCACGAGCTCATCCAGGGCTTCGACGTGAAGGCGCTGGACAAGCGTCAGAAGGCCGCGCTCAAGGACGCCGGGCTCAAGAAGCAACGCTGACAACCCTCATCTGGGAAGAAATATCATGGCACTGACGTTCTATTTCGGCTCTGGCTCGCCGTTTGCCTGGA
>DASYRS010000455.1:0-8048 GCA_036004205.1 Dongiaceae bacterium | reverse complement strand
GGCCCGGGCGAGCAGCGCTTCGACGATCTCGCGGTCGAAGGGCCGATGGCGCGCAATGTGCTCGACGCCGCCTTGTTTCTGGATGCGATGGCGGGAAGGCGGATCGAGGATCCGCTCTCCTTGCCGCTGCCGCCGGAACCGTTCCTCGCCGTGGCGCAGCGCAAGCGCAAGCCGAAGCGGGTCGCCCTCGCCATCGATCTCGGCGGCGCGACGCCGGTCGATCCCATGACGCGCGCCATCGTGCGCCAGGCAGCCGACACGCTCTCCAACGCGGGGATCGAAATCGTCGAGGCCTCGCCCGATTTCCGCGGCGCGATGGAGGTGTTCCACGTGCAGCGCGGCCTCAGCTATGTCGCGACCAAGGCCGGCCATCTCGCGCAACGCCGCGACCAGCTGAAGCCCGACGTGATCTGGAACATCGAGCAGGGCATGGCCTTGACGCCGGAGCGTATCGGCAAGGCATTGCTGCGCCGCTCGCGCCTCTATGGCGAGATGGTCGCGTTCCTCTCCGAATACGATTTCCTGCTGACGCCCTCGGCCTGCTGCCCGCCGAACCCGATCGAGGAGCGCTGGGTGCGCGAGGTCGACGGCCACGTGTTCGAGAATTACATCGGCTGGCTCACGCTGCCCGCCCTCATCACCTTGACGACGTGCCCCGCGCTCGCGATTCCCGCCGGCTTCACCGATGACGGCAGGCCGGTCGGCATCCAGCTCGTCGGCGCGCCGCGCGGCGATGCCGAATTGCTCTCCGCCGGCGCCGCGATCGAGGATATCCTCGGCCTCGCCGGCGCGGTGCCGATCGATCCCAAGCCGGCGAAGAAGCTCGCCGCCGCATGAGCAGGCCGGACGTCCATATCGATCTGCATCTGGCGCTCCTGCGCGAGGGATGCATCTTGATGGGCGAGCGCCGCAATGTCGAATTCGGCGCCGGCCAATATCACGTTCCCGCCGGCCGGCTGGAGGCGGGCGAGACGATCATCGACGGGCTCATCCGCGAAGCCGCGGAAGAGACGGGAATCGCCCTCCGACCCGAGGATATCGATCTTGCCTACGTCATGCACTTCCGGGGCGAGTCGGATCGCTTGTCGCTGTTCTTCACGGCCGACCGCTGGTCGGGCGAGATCGAAAATCGCGAACCGCTCAAGTGCGCGGGCTGGCGCTGGTTGCCGCTCGATGATCTTCCCGCCAACGTCGTTCCGTACGCGCGGCAGGCAATCGCGGATTTGACGGCGGGCAAGCGGGTCGGCCTGTTCGGCTGGTAGCGCGGCGGGCCGCGGACCTCGTCACGCCGCCGGCAGGGTGACCCGGACCGTCGTGCCCTTGCCGAGGTCGCTGTCGATCTCGAGCGTGCCGCCCAGCGCCTCGGCGAGCGAGCGCGAGATGGCAAGGCCGAGCCCGATGCCGCCCACGTCGCGGCGCAGCGGGTCGGCGATCTGCACGAACGGCTTGCACAGATCCGGGATGCGCTCGCGCGGTATGCCGCGGCCGTTGTCGGCGACCAGCAGCGCCACGCGCCCGGCATCCACCGTCTCCGCCGACAGGGTGACGGCGCCGCCGGAATCGGTGAACTTGATGCTGTTGGCGGTGAGGTTGTTCAGCAATTGCCGGAGGGCCCGGCGGTCGGCCAGCAACGGCTTGCAGCCCGCCGCGTCCCTGGCCGAAAGATCGAGGCTCTTCGCGTGCGCCAGGGGCGCCAGCAGGCGGACGATGTCGCCCATGATCTCGGCGGGCCCGATCGCCTCCAGGTTCAGATCGAGCTTGCCGGCTTCGATGCGGGTCAGGTCCAGGATGTCGTTGATCAGCGACAGCAGCAGGTGGCCGCTGCTCGAAATATCGGCGACATAATCGGTATAGCGCGGATTCTGCAGCGGGCCGAAGGCCTCGCGCGCCATCAGGTCGGAGAACCCGATGATGGCGTTCAGCGGCGTGCGCAATTCGTGGCTCATGATGGCGAGGAATTCCGACTTGGCGCGGTTGGCCGCCGCCGCGCGCAGCTCGCTCTGCTCGGCCTTCAGGCGCTGGCGCACCAGCTCGGTCACGTCGTAATCGATGCCGATGATGCGCGTCGCCTTGCCGCCCGCGCTCGTCTGGACGATGCCGTGGGTGTTGAAATAGCGCTCGTTGCCATCCGGCAGGATGACGCGGAAGTTGGAGCGTACGTCTTCGCCGCGCGCGATCGCGCCATTGATCTCCGCCAGCAGTCGCGTCGAATCGTCGGGATGCACCCGCTGCAGCCAGGCCAGGTATTTGTCGATCGTCGTCTCGCGGTCGATCTGGTACATCGCATAGACTTGGTCGTCCCACACCAGGCTGTTGTCCTCCAGGTTCCAGTCCCAGACGCCGACATTGGCGGCCTTCGCGGCCAGCGCCAGCCGGGTCGAGGCCGCGCGCACGTCCTCGGCCGCCTGCTGCAGCTGCGCTTCGCGCGATTCGGCCTCGATGCGCGAGCGGCGCTCCCGGTCCAGCGCCAGCGAGAGCGACAGGCCGATGACCGGCAGCGCCACCAGAAAGACCTGGACCTCCAGGACCTCGTGATAGGCCGGCGCTTCGGCGAGATCGCCGCTGGACCAGAGCGACAGCACGGTCGCGACCGCCGTCACCAGAATGACGATGGCGGTCGCGCGCACGCCGAGACGCAGCGCGGCCCAGACCACCGGCGCGAAGATCAGCGGGGCCAGCGCCTCCCGGCTGACGCCCGGAACCAGTGGCGCCTCGCCAAAGCTCGCATAGGAGACTGCGATCGCCGCCCCCAGGATGCAGCCTTGCTCCCAGCTCGGCATCGCCAGCGCCAGCCCGGGCTCGGTGCGCCGGGCGGTCAGGATCAGGATCAGCGGAGTGAGCGAAATGGCCGAGACCGCGTCGCCGAGCCACCAGCCAAAGCGCGCGCCCCAGGTCGACATTTCGACAGTGCCGGTCAGCGCGGGGAGCAGGATGGAGCCGAGACCGGCCGCGGCCACGCTCGCGCCGGCGCCCGCCAGGGCCAGCCAGGCAAGGTCGCGGTGGTCGGCGATCTCGAAATCCTTCCGGATGCGACGCAGGGCGAAGGCAACGCCGGCGATCGCGGTGAGGTTGCTGGCCGCAATCACCAGTGCAGCCGCGGCGCGGCCATCGTCCTGATAGAGCGAGACCGCGAGATCGGCCAGCAACAGCAGCGGCCAGAAGCGCAGGCCGGCGCGGTGGAGGCAGGCGATGCCGATCGCGATCGGCGGGTACCAGACATACGGTCCCTCGCCCTGCTGGAAGGAGCCGACAAGGAACCCCGTCGCCGCATAGAGTGCCGCCCAACCCAATGGAACGTTGAGTTGCCGAAGCTTAGACAAAGGCGTGTCCGCGAGGTCCACCACGGCCGGTCTGCAGCGCCATCAAGTTAACAGAGAGGCCGCTCCCGGGGGAGTGGCAGACGTCACCTTATGGTCCGCAATGTTAAAGAGTGGTGATCCCGAGGCGCCTATTGCCCAGCCGCGCCAGGCCCGAAGCCCTGGCAAAGGAACAGAATCTCCGGCGGGCAGGCGAGGTGCGGGGGTCCGCGGGGTCATGGGCGGCAGGATCGCCGGCCCGCGCCGGCTCGCGAATCGGGTATGCTCGCTGACCGGCCAGGGAGATCAGCCATGAAAATCGACGGTCGCTGCCATTGCGGCTCTATCAGCTATGTGGCCGAGGTCGACCCGGAAAACGTCTATCTCTGCCATTGCGCCGATTGCCAGACGCTCAGCGGCGCCGCCTATCGCGTGGTGGCACAGGCCGAGCCCGGCAGCTTCAAGCTGCTGGCCGGCGAGCCCAAGACCTACGTGAAGACCGGCGAAGGCGGTAACAAGCGAGTGCAGGCCTTCTGCCCCAATTGCGGCACGCCGCTCTACGCCCACGCCTTGGCTGGCGATCCGCACATCCGCCCGCCCATCATCGGCCTGCGGATGGGCGCCATCGCCCAGCGCGACCAGCTGCCGCCGAAGGCGCAGTATTGGACCCGCTCGCGCCAGCACTGGGCCGCGGACATCGGGGCGCTTCGATCCATCGAGAAGCAGTGAATCGCCTGCGTCACAGCATCTCGTAGTGCCGCCGGGCATCCTCGTAGGAGAACAGGATCGGCACCTGCTTTTCCGCCGCCCAGACGTCGGCCCTGCCGCCGGCGATCAGGCGGCACGCCGTCGCGGCCTTGGCGACCGCGCCGCCATTCAGCCGGTTGGCCAGGTTGAGAATGCCGGTCTGGTGCATCGCGACCGTGCCGCTGCCGCAGGCATCCTTGACCAGCAGGACCCGGAAGCCGTGCGGGATGGCATCGCGCACCGTCGCCGCCACGCAGGCCTCGGTCCATACCCCGGCGACGATCAGCCATTCGATTGTGGCGGCGCGCAGCAGCGGCTCCAGTTCGCCAGTCGAAAAGGCGCTGGCATCGTTCTTGGAAATCACGGTCTCGCCATCGCGCGGCGCGACCTCGCTGCACAGGGCGACGAGCGGCGAATCGATATCGCTGAAGGTCGGCCGCCCGTCCGGCGTGACCGGCTCGAACGGCCGCCGCGGCACCACCCGGAAGTCGCGCTGATAGGCGACATGGACGACCCGCACGCCGTTCGCGCGGGCGGCCTCGAGCAGCTTGGCCGCATTCGCCAGCACGGCATCGAACTCCGCCGCGACGTAATAAGGATCGCCCCGCTGTTCCTCCTGCAGGTCGATGAGGATGAGGGCGGTGCGCTTGGGATCGATGGAGAGGTCTTGCCGCATGAATCGAATAACGCCGGAAACCGCGACAGAGGTCTATTTCGATTTGTCGATGACGTTGCGGAGAAAAACGATCTTGGCCTTGCCGTAACGGCGCTCGTCCTCCACCGCCAGTGTCTTGCCCTCCGGCACCGGATCGCGCGCCGCCATCTCCGCCACGATCAGCGCGCCGGGCGCGATCCAGCCCGCGCGGTCCAGCGCCACCAGTGCCAGTGCGATCAGGCCCTTGCCATAGGGCGGATCGAGGAACACCAGCGAGCACGGCGCGTAGCGCGGCTGCGCCCGCGGCGGGTCGAGGGCATTGCAGGCGAACACCATCGTCCGCGCATTCTCGCGGCAGGCGGTGATGTTGCGCTTCAGCGCGTCCAAGGCCGGCCGCGCCAGTTCCATTGCGACCAGGTTGTCCGCGCCGCGCGACAGGGCTTCGAGGCCGAGGGCGCCGGATCCCGCGAAGGCATCCAGCACGCGCGCGCCCTCGACCGCGTCGAAGCGATGGATCAGCATGTTGAAGATCGCCTGGCGCGCGCGGTCGGAGGTCGGGCGCACGTCGTCGCCCTCGGGCACGATCAGCTTGGTGCCCTTGTGCGCGCCGGCCTCAATGCGCACGACAAGCCCCTTCCCCCCTTGTGGGGGAAGGTTGGGATGGGGGGTGCCGCCGCACGATCGCGAACAAGTGTCGAGGATGTCGTGGTAACTGGCGAGCCTCTTCGGTGCGATACGCCAGCCCTATCCAGCTTCGGCTAAGCTCACTTCGTTCGCTAGGCCTCCGCATCCTTCCCCCACAAGGGGGGAAGCGAAATGTTTGTGCTGCAATCATCGCGGGGGATGGCGCTTCGCGGGCCGCTGCTTGGAGCCGCGCTCGGCAGAGGGCGAATCGGCGCCTGGCCACCCGGACGTCGCGCGTTCCTTCGGAGCCGCTGCCGGTGTCCGCTTCAGCTTCAACTGGCCGGCGATCTTGTGCACCGGCTTCTTCTCGCCGAGCTGTTCGCGCAGCACCTTGGCCGGCACTTCCTCGATGTCGCCGCGCTCCAGGTGGCCGAGCTGGAACGGGCCGTAGGCGACCCGGATCAGGCGGCTGACCGGCCAGCCGAAATGGCCGCAGATCTTGCGGATCTCGCGGTTCTTGCCCTCGGTCAGGGCCATGGTCAGCCACACATTGTCGCCCTGCCGGCGGTCGAGCGTCGCGTCGATCGCGCCATAGCGCACGCCTTCGACCGTGATGCCCTTGCCGAGCTGGTCGACCTGCGCCTGGTCGACCTCGCCATGCACCCGCACCCGGTAGCGCCGCACCCAGCCTGTCGTCGGCAATTCGAGCCGCCGCGCCAATTCTCCATCGTTGGTCAGCAGCAGCAGCCCTTCGGAATTGAGGTCGAGCCGCCCGACCGAGATCACGCGCGGCATGCCCGGCGGCAAGGAATCGAACACCGTCGGCCGCCCTTGCGGGTCCTTGGCCGTCGTCACCAGCCCGCGCGGCTTGTAGTAGCGGAACAGGCGCGTGCGCTCCGCCGTCGGCATGGGCTTGCCGTCGATCCGGATGTCGTCGCTGTCGGTGACGTTGAGCGCGGGTGAGGAAAGCTTCTTGCCGTTGACCGAGACGCGGCCTTCCAAAATCATCGCCTCCGCGTCGCGCCGCGAACAGACGCCAGCGCGCGCGATCGCCTTGGCGATGCGCTCGCCTTCGAAGCCGCTCTTGGTCTCGCTCATGATGCCGCCGCGATCAGGCCGGCGAACAATTTCTGATCGCCGCCATGCATCAGGAATTCCGGATGCCATTGCACGCCGAGGCAGAAACGGTGGATCCTGGATTCGATGCCCTCGATCACGCCGTCCGGCGCGACCGCGTTCACGGCGACTTGCGGCCCGACATCCTTCACCGCCTGGTGATGCGCGCTGTTGACCGATAGCTCTGCTGCGCCGGTCAGGCGGTGCAGCAGGGTTCCGGCCTTCACCCGCACGATATGCCCGGGCTCGTCGCGCGGGTTCGGCTGCTCATGCAGCACGTGGCCCGCGATCTCGTCCTCGATATGCTGGATGAGAGTGCCGCCCAGGATCACGTTGAGCAGCTGCTCGCCGCCGCAGATGCCCAGCACCGGCTTGTCGAGGGCCAGCATCGCCTTGGTCACCGACCATTCGAACTGCGTGCGCTCTTCCTTCAGCGTGACGGTCGCGTGGGTAGTGTTCGCGCCGAACAGCTTCGGGTCGACGTCGAACCCGCCGCCCGTCACCACCAGCGCGTCGATCCGCTCGGCATAGGCTTGGGCCAGGCCGCTTTCGTGCGGCAGGCAGATCGGAATGCCGCCGGCCTTGGCGATCGCCGAGCAGTAATTCTCGCGGATCAGATAGCGGCCGACCTTGCCGATCCCGGTCGGGCCGGCGGTGTCGAGGGTCAGGCCGACGATGGCTGGCATAAGGCGGCTCCTTGGCTGGGCCGGAACCTAGAGCAACAGCGACGGTCTCTCAAGCCGGAGTTCCCCCTCCCCCAAACTGGGGGAGGGTTCGGGAGGGGGAAGCGAGCGATGATTGTCGCCAACTGAGCTCCGGCTTCCCCCGCCCCAATCCTCCCCCGTATCGGGGGAGGGGTATCCGTGCGTGCCTTGACGGGCACGCAAGGGCCGGGTTCAAGTGCCGCATGACCGTCGAGCCGCACCCGCACCTGGAGCATGATTTCATGGGCCTCGCCTTCCGCCAGGCCGAGGCGGCGGCCGCGCGCGACGAGGTGCCGATCGGCGCGGTCCTGGTCGATTCCTTGACCGGCCAGGTGCTGGCCGCCGACCACAACCGGGTGGAGCAGCTGCACGACCCGACCGCCCACGCCGAGATGTTGGTGATCCGCACGGTCTCGACCGGCCGCAAGGAAAAGCGGCTGCCGTCGTGCGATCTCTATGTGACGCTTGAGCCCTGCCCGATGTGCGCCACCGCGATCTCGTTCGCAAGGCTGCGCCGCGTTTTCTATGCCGCCCGCGATCCCAAGGGCGGTGGCATCGAACACGGCCCCCGCATCTTCCAACAGCCGACCTGCCACCATCGCCCCGAAGTCAGCGGCGGCCTCGACGAAACCCGCAGCGCGACGTTGCTGAAGACGTTCTTCCAGTCGAAGCGCTGAGCGCACACGCTCCCCCACTGTCATCCCGGGCAAGCGCAGCGCGACCCGGGACCCATGCGTACTTTCCATAGCGCTGACAGGTGGCATAGGTCCCTGTACCTGTGTGGTGCTCGCAAGCTGCTATGTTGCGGGCGGGCCAGCTTACCGAGAGCAACCAGTAGGTCCAGCGCCGTGGAGTGCCTGACCCGGAGCGGTGCCTCGGTGAGTTGCCGCGATGGACGCCCTGTGG
>DASYRS010000454.1:0-14359 GCA_036004205.1 Dongiaceae bacterium | reverse complement strand
TGACCGGCGGGGGGCCGGGCAATTCGACAACCTTCCTGTCGATCGACCTGGTGAAAACCGCGCTCGGACAGTTCGACCTGGGGCCGGCGGCGGCGATGTCGCTGATCTATTTCCTGATCATCCTGCTGCTGAGCTGGCTGTTCTACACGCTCATGACCCGGGAAGAGGCAAAGTGATGCGCAAGCGCTCTCTCGTTCCGACGATCTACATCCTGTTCCTGCTGCTGCCGATCTATTGGCTGGTCACCATGTCGTTCAAGACCACCAACGAGATCCTGGGCGGCTTCTCGCTGTGGCCGCACGCCTTCACGCTCGCCAACTACAGGATCATCTTCACCGACCCGACCTGGTACAACGGCTACATCGCCTCGATCGAATATGTCGTGATCAACACGGTGCTGTCGGTCGCGGTGGCGCTGCCTGCCGCCTACGCGTTCTCGCGCTACCGGTTCCTGGGCGACAAGCATCTGTTCTTCTGGCTGCTGACCAACCGCATGGCGCCGCCGGCGGTGTTCGCGCTGCCGTTCTATCAGCTCTACTCGGCGGTCCAGCTGTTCGATACGCCGTGGGCCGTTGCCCTGGCGCACACGTTGTTCAACATCCCGCTGGCGGTGTGGATCCTGGAAGGATTCATGTCGGGCGTGCCGAAGGAGCTGGACGAGACCGCCTATGTCGACGGCTATTCGTTCTGGCGGTTCTTTTTCAAGATCTTCATGCCGACGATCGCGGCGGGCATCGGCGTCGCCTGCTTCTTCTGCTTCATGTTCTCGTGGGTGGAGCTGCTGCTGGCGAAGACCCTGACCTCGGTCGCCGCCAAGCCGATCGCCGCCTTGATGACCAAGACCGCCAGCACCTCGGGCTATCAGCTTGGCCTGCTGGCCGCCGCGGGGTCGCTGACGCTGGTTCCCGGCGCGGTCGTGATCTATTTCGTGCGCAACTACATCGCCAAGGGCTTTGCCCTCGGGCGCGTCTGACGGAGCGGGACCCTAGCGATGGAAGGCACCTCACTCACTTCCTGGATGGCGTGGACCTGGCAGACCGCGGCGTTCTTCGGCTTCATCCTGCTTTGCCTGGCCGGCATGTCGGTGTGGGAGCGTTATTCGCCCGGCGGCGCGCCGCGGCGCGGCATCCTGCAGCTCGATACCACGCGCGGTGACCGCCTCTTCATCTCGCTGCTGGGCAGTGCGTTTATTTTCCTGGCGTGGCTCGGCTTCTTCGGCCTGCCGCTGTGGGCGCCGCTCGGCATCGCGCTGGTCTACGCGTTTGTGGTGTTCCGCTGGGTATAGAGGACCGCGCGACCGGCATCGGAACGCCGCGCTTGGCCGATTGTTTCTTGGTGCATGGTCGGCCTCAGCCCGTTCCTTCTGCTCCATACGGAGCCTGTGAGCTCGCTGTTGCGGAGCGCGGATGACAACGTTCGCAGTGCGCTGGCTTGTTGGGGCGTGGCGCTCGGCGCCTTCATCGTCCTGCGCGTCCCGCGTACCGTCATCCTGGCATGTCTGTTCGCCGCGACCGTAACGGTCGGATTCGCGGCACTGATCATTGAAGCGGTGGCCGTTCAGGCGGTCGCCGGACCTTCCAAGACCCAGCCGTCGCCAGCGCGCCAGCGCGCCATGCCGCCCCCGGCGGTCGAACGCAGCGACGACCGGTCGGCGCACTAAATCCCCGGTTGCTCCAGGCGAGGCGCGGTCGAGGACACCGCCGCCGACGTCTGCGACGAGATCGGCGAGGAAGCGGGCGAGATCGACTAGCGCGCGGCCTTACTCGTCGGCCTGCTTCAAGAGCTCATCGGTCTCGAGGTGTTGCGCACGGATGCAATTGTTCACCGCGAGGTGCAGGTAGCGCAGCTTGTGTCCGCGGTTCCGCGCCTCGACGGCGCGCGCCAGGAATTCTCGTGCCCACCGGCGGTGGATGGCTGCTGAGGCCATGAATTCCTCCATGCGTATCGATTTCAACAATTGATACGTGGCGGCGTTCCAACGCGGAGCAAGGTGCGCCGGTTTGGAGGGGAATTGGGAAGATTACGTCCGCTGTCCGCCAGGCATGAGATCGAATATCCGCCCGTCGGTGCGATTGAGGCGCACGGCAACCGTGCGTCCTGCGGACCGGGATTCCATGGCGATCTTCATCGCGGAATCGATGGCCGCCTTTTGGGTGGGATACGGCGTGGAATGCTTGCCGGCGTGCAGCACTTTCCAATGCCCGCGATGGCGAACGACATCGTATGTCATGGTCGGCAGAGCCTCGACAACGCCGTCAAGCTTTGGGCCGCCGTCAATCTTGGGCTCCATCGTCGTGGTGAGTTCTTGTACCGCGTCATGCATGGCGGCGCCTCTTCGGAGCCGCCACGGCGAGCCTGGCGGCACGCAGCTTCGCAAGCTTCTCCAGCCGTTCCGCGTGCCGGCGTTCGCGCTCGATCGCGACGTCGTTCGGCCCCTGTGAATGTTCGGGCCCGATCGTGTTGAGGCGATTCGCATCTACGAGTTGCGTCCACATGGCACTGTCCAAAAAAAGCGATCCACCCGTGCAGCCGGCACGGTCGGTTGCATGGAGGAACAATGCGGGCGCTGACGATTCTGTTCCACACGCGACTCAAGTTTCGAGGCTACATCGATTACGAATCTCGGAATTTGCGATTCCTGGGATGAGAGTTGCAGTGCTCTCCGGAAACAATTTACGGCGCTGCTCTATGCGTTCATCGTGCTCAGGTGGGTGCGGCGACGCACTTCACACGGCGCTCGGCGGCCACCGCGCAACTCCTGTTTTCTACGGGAACGGATCGCAGGACTTTCCATCGCCATCCGCATCGTGGCGCGGCCAATATCCAGGCTCGCCCTCGTTTGCAGGCGC
Source organism: Dongiaceae bacterium (assembly GCA_036004205.1). Classification (GTDB taxonomy): domain Bacteria; phylum Pseudomonadota; class Alphaproteobacteria; order Dongiales; family Dongiaceae; genus Dongia_A. Next base: position 11,510 of record DASYRS010000454.1, on the reverse strand, counting down.
AAGCCCGACGGCTTTGGCTGCAGCGCAGTTCGGGAAAGCCAAAATGTGCTTGAAGGTTGTCGTGAGCGGCCATTCCGCATGGCTCGCCAGTTGCCACAGTATCGCGGCAATACCGGCGCCCATCAGCGTCGCAAGGCTGACCACGCGATACCAGCGGCGGGCTGCAGTTCTCAGTCTATGATGGCGTGATATCGAACGGAAGCGGCGCTGCAAGCGAGCAAAGATCTGCCTCGGCGTGCGGGCCCTCGAGGGTGCGCCTTCCATGCGGTACGATATTCATCGTTCACCGATATGGGCGCGGGTCCATGGAAGATGTGCCGCGGGCACAACCCGGCAAATCGTTTGGCTCCGGACTGGACAAAGCGAAAGATGGTGGGCCCGGCGGGACTCGAACCCGCGACCTCTCGATTAAAAGTCGCTTGCTCTACCAACTGAGCTACGGGCCCACTTTGACCGCCGGCGGCTTGGGTCCGCCGGGGCCGGCAAGGGCTTCCCAAAATCCCAGCTAAAAAGCAAGCGCTAATCCCGCCGCAGGCCCCTTCCGCAGGCGTTGGAGGCTCCAGAAAAGCCAGAAATTCCGCTGCGTTAGGGCGTGAGGCTGCGCGGGGCGCCGGGGGTGGCGGCGGGCAGGGGCTTCAGCGGCTGGGCCTTGATGACGGATTTGACCGGCACGGGCTTGGGAGCCGGCGCAAGCTCGGCCTTCGCCACGGGCTTGGCGGCGACCGGCGTCGGCTGGCAGGCATTCTCCGCCGCCTCGAACCGGTGCCAGTTGTCGCGCATGACATCGGGCCACACGCCGCTGGTGATGTGGTTCGGCCAATAGAGGTCGCCGTTCCAGAAGCGGACATTGGAGCCGCCGGCAAAGTCGGATTCGACCTCCACAAAGGCAAGCTTTTCCCCGCGCTGGGAATCGATCGTGATCTCATGCACGCCGCGATAGGCATCGACCGTCGGCCGCTGGTCGCGGAAATTCTGCCCCAGCTTGGTGGCCAGGCAGGCGGTCAATATGTCCGGTGGCACCGGCGATTTCATGACGATGTCCGGCTCCGCCACCTTGGAGGTGGGGGTGCAGGCGCCAATGCCCGTCGCCGCCAGGATGGCGAGCAGGGGGGCGGCAAGAAATGCAGGGCGTCTGTTCATAATGGGCATATGAAGCAAGCGATGTGCCATGAGACCTTGTGGCGCAATTCACATTTCCCGCTCGTTAATGCTTGTAGGGTCAAACTCCCTGTGGTTAATGCGCGGCCGGCCGTCATCCTTTTGGAGCAAAAGGACGATTCGGCGGGCCCAGAGGACGCGAACACATGTGCCGGTGGCTTACCTATTGCGGCGATCCGATCTATCTCGACAAGGTCCTGTTCGAGCCGCGCAACTCCCTGATCAGCCAGAGCCTGCGCGCCCGCCACAGCCACGTGACGACCAACGGCGACGGCTTCGGCATCGGCTGGTATGGCGACCGGCCCACGCCGGGTGTCTATCGCGACATCCTGCCGGCGTGGAACGACCAGAACTTGAAAAGCCTCGCGCACCAGATCCGCTCCGGCCTGTTCCTGGCGCATGTGCGCGCTTCGACCGGCACCGCGACCTCGCGCGCCAATTGTCATCCGTTTGCCCACGGCAAATGGCTGTTCATGCACAATGGCCAGATCGGCGGCTATGAGCGCGTTCGCCGCCGGCTGGAGGGGATGATCGACGACCGCTTCTACAGCCACCGCGTCGGCACCACCGACAGCGAGCTCATCTTCTACATGCTGTTCAGCGAGGGCCTGGAAGAGGATCCAGTCGGCGCGCTGACCCGCACCATCGGAAAGATCGAACGGCTGGCGCGCGAAGCCTCGGTCAACGAGCCGTTCAAATTCACCTCCGTGCTCAGCGACGGCGCCTCGATCTATGCCGTGCGCCACTCGAGCGACGACCTGCCGCCGACCTTGTTTCACCGCCAGCGCGACGGCCATGTCATGGTGGTGTCGGAGCCGTTCGATGAAGACGAGGATTGCCAGGCCTGGCGCGAAGTGCCGCCGGGTCACATGCTGGTGATCGAAAAAAGCCGCCGGCTCGACATGGCGCCGTTCGTCCCCGGCATCTAAACGGGCACTTTCTCCGTATTATTTCCCAAGTGACGGTCGTCACAGTGTTAACGCCGTGTGAGCGTCTTCACAGCAGCCCCATTCTTCGCTGCTTACGTATCGGTGAGCGCATTGAAGGCGCTGCATGCACACCCCATCTGCCAATCCATGAGTTTGGAGGGACGGACAATGTTAACTTTTGAATCTTACCGGGACGTTCTGAGCGCGAACAGCCACCGCGGCCATATCATCAGCAGCGGCTGGGTCGTGGTGGCCGCGATCGCGGTAGCGCTCATCCTGTTCGCTTGAGGCGCCCTCAGCTCTCGCCGAGCCCCAGTTCCCTGCGCTTCTTCTTCGAAAGCCCCAGCGCGACGATGCGGTGGGATTCTTTCAGATAGCCCTTCAGGTCTTTTTCCGACAGGCCTGGCTTGCCGTAATTCTGGATCCATTTCATGCCGCGTGAGGCGAGATAGGGCGCTGGGCGCAGGCCGCGCTTGTCCTTCAGCATCTCGTAGGCGATCGGCGAAACCTTGAAGGTGATGTGCGGCTGTTCGCCATCGTCCCAGCCGCCGATCGCGAACACCTTGCCGCCGACCTTCCACACATGCGAGCCGCCCCATTGCATGACATAGGTGGTGGCGGTCAGGGATTTGCAGAAGGCGTTGTAGTCTTTGTAGGTCATGCGCGTTAGACGTCCAGGTCGCGCGCGAACTGCGCATTTTCCTGGATGAACTGGAAGCGCAGCTCCGGCTTGCGGCCCATCAGGCGTTCGACCAAGTCGGAGGTTTCGCGCGCTTCCTCGCGCTCTTCCTCGACATAGCGGTGCGGCATGCGCACGCGCAGCAGCACGCGGTGCTTCGGGTCCATGGTCGTCTTCTTGAGCTCGGCGGCGGGCATTTCGCCGAGCCCCTTGAAGCGGCTGATCTCAACCTTGCCGCGGCCCGCGAACTCGGTCTTCAGCAATTCGTCCTTGTGGGCATCGTCGCGCGCATAGGTCTTCTTCGCGCCTTGGGCCATCGAATAGAGCGGCGGCTGCGCCAGGAACAGGTGCCCGTTCTGGATCAGGTCCGGCATCTCGCGATAGAAGAAGGTCATCAGCAGCGAGGCGATGTGCGCGCCGTCGACGTCGGCGTCGGTCATGATGATGATCTTCTCGTAGCGCAGGCGCTCCTCATCGTATTTGTCGCGCGAGCCGCAGCCGAGCGCCTGGATGAGGTCAATCAGTTCCTGGTTGCCGGAGAGCTTGTCGGCGGAGGCGCTGGCGACGTTGAGGATCTTGCCGCGCAGGGGAAGGACTGCCTGGGTCTCGCGAATGCGCGCGGACTTGGCGGAGCCGCCGGCGGAATCGCCTTCGACCAGGAACAGTTCGGTGCCTTCCTTGCCTGTCTTGCTGCAATCGGCGAGCTTGCCGGGCAGGCGCAGCTTGCGCGTCGCGGTCTTGCGCGACAGCTCCTTGTCCTGGCGTTTGCGCAGGCGCTCCTCGGCCTTTTCGATCGCCCATTCCAGCAAATCCTTGCCGCGGGCCGGATCGGCCGACAGCCAGTGGTCGAAATGGTCCTTGATCGAGGCCTCGACCAGGCGCGCGGCTTCCGCCGTCGCCAGCTTTTCCTTGGTCTGGCCCTGGAACTGCGGGTCGCGGATGAAAACGGACAGCATCATCATCGCGCCGCCGGTGATGTCCTCGGCAGTGATCTGCCCGGCCTTGCGGTTGCCGACCAGTTCGCCATAGGCCCTGAGCGAGCGGCTGAGGGCGGAGCGCAGGCCCGTCTCGTGGGTGCCGCCCTCGGGCGTCGGCACGGTGTTGCAATAGGAGTTGAGGAAGCCGCCTTCCTCATCCTCCTGCGCCGGCCAGGCGATCGCCCATTCGACCCGGCCCTGCTCCTCCGGGAAGCTGGCCTGGCCTTGGAACGGCGCGGAGGTGACGGTCTGGCGACCGTTGAGGCTGGCGGCGAGGAAGTCGGAGAGGCCGCCCGGGAAGTGCAGGGTGTCCTCGGCCGGCGTCTTCTCGTCGCCCGCAACCAGCTTCGGATCGCACGACCAGCGGATCTCGACGCCGCGATAGAGATAGGCCTTGGAGCGGCACATCTTGTAGAGCCGGTTGGACCGGAAATGCGCCTGCTTGCCGAAAATCTCCGGATCGGGATGGAAACGGACCGTGGTGCCGCGCCGATTGACGGCGCCGGTGTTCTTCAGTTTTCCCTTCGGCTTGCCCTTGCTATAGGCCTGAACATAAAGCTCTTTACCACGGGCGATCTCGACCTGGAAATCATCGCTGAGGGCGTTGACGACGGACATGCCGACGCCATGCAGCCCGCCCGAGGTCTCGTAGACCTGGCCGCTGAACTTGCCGCCGGAATGGAGCGTGGTGAGGAGAACCTCGACCGCCGGTTTGTTGCCGTATTTGGGCATCGGGTCGATCGGAATGCCGCGGCCATTGTCGCGCACCGTGACGTAGCCGTCGGCGTCCAGCTCCACCTCGATCCGGCTGGCGTGGCCGGCTACCGCTTCGTCCATGGAATTGTCGAGGATCTCGGCAACCAGGTGATGGAGGGCATGCTCGTCCGTCCCACCGATATACATGCCCGGGCGGCGCCGGACGGGCTCCAGCCCCTCCAGGACCTCGATGTGCTTGGCGGTGTATTCGCCGCCTTTTTTGCCGCTACCGAAAAGATCGTTCATCCGACTCGTGTTCCATGGGTGTTGCGGGCAAAGAGATAAGGCCGACCCTATCCTTGCCGCAAGGGTTCCGGTGCGGCGAATTTTCGTGATATTTCAAAGGCCAAGGTGTCGGGATGTCGCACTCTCGACCATTGCGCGCTCTGCCGCCGTCCGCTACATAGCCTCACCATATCAGTTCGACCGCGAGCAGAGGGCAATGGCGCCGAAGCCGGCCAAGATCATCTACTTCCCGATGGAGATCGCCTCGCGCGAGCTGGATTCGCGCCTGCTGCTTGCCGTACTGGCGGCGCGCCATGGCTTCGAATCCGTGCTGGGGCAGAAATGGCTGATCGAGCGCAACATCGAGCGCATGACGCCGGGTGTCTATCTCTCCAAGACGCTGACGGTGCGCGACGCCAAGATGCTGAGGCGGGCGAAGGAGGCCGGCTACATCACTGCCGCAGTCGACGAGGAGATTCCCGGCCTCGTCGTGCACGACAAGAAGTTCTGGTGGGTCGCGCGCGACGCGGTGGATTCCACCGACCTCATCTTCCTGCCCGGAACCTTCAACTCGGCGGCCTTTGTCGAGGCGTTCCAGTTGCCCGATGGGCAGGTGAGGCAGGCCTCCAATCCGCGCTGGGACTTGCTGCGCAGCGAGCTGCGCACGATCTTCGCCGACCAGGTCGCGGAGCTGCGCCAGCGCCACGGCAACTTCATCCTGGTCAATTCGAACCTCGGCTTCACGAATTCTCACAAGGGGGATTCCAAGCACATGGTCCAGGCCCTGATCGATCAAGGCAAGATCGATCCGAGCGACCGGGAGCTGATGCGGCAGTTCGACGATTTCGAGGTGATGGAACAGGCCAACCGGGTGGCGTTGCTGGAATTGCTCCCAGCCCTGGCCGAAGCCTTTCCGGAACAGCGCATCGTCCTGCGGCCGCACCCGAGCGAGAACTCCAGCACCTGGGAAGAATGGACCAGGGGCTTTCCGAATCTGTCGATCCTGCGAGAGGGCTCCTCGCTGCCGTGGATCATGGCTGCGCGGGCTCTGGTCCACACCAATTGCACCACCGGCGTCGAGGCGATCGCGCTCGACCGGCCGGCGATCTGCCTGGTTCCCGCCGAGAATCCCGCACATCGGCGATATCTGGCCAATCTGGTCAACCCGGTCGTGCGCACCACGGCGGAGGCGGTGGCCGCCATTCGACGACTGCTGGCCGATCCCGGCTCCTGCTACGATCTGCAGATGGTTGCGCGCTTCCGGGACAGCATGTCCTATGACAGCGCGCGGATGGGCGCGGAGCAGATCGTGTCAAGCATCGAGGAATTCGGCGATGCGCGCGGCGGCTGGAGAGCCTCGCCCGATGCCGTGAGCGCGTGGCACCCGCTGGCCGGCTATCGCTGGCACCAGCCGGACAAGAATGTGCGCGGCGACCTGTTTCCGGACCTGGATCTGGCGGCGGTCGCCGGCCGCCTCAACCAGTTCGGTCGAATCCTCGGCATCGCCGCCGACCTCAAGATCGAAGCCTGCGGCACCAAGGTCCTGCTGGTATCGCCGCGCGCTTTGCCGCTCTCCACCCGCATCCGGCGCGCCGTCGGACGCTGGTAGGGCGGCGAGAATGGAAAGAGATCGCATGAAGCGTGTCACAATCGACGGACGCGAAATCGGACCCGACCGGCCGCCTTATGTGATCGCGGAAATGTCCGCGAACCACAATGGCAGCCTGGATCGGGCGCTCGCCATCGTGGCAGCGGCGAAAACCGCGGGCGCCGACGCGGTGAAGCTGCAGACCTATAGCGCCGACACCATCACCCTCGACCATGACGGCCCGGAATTCATGGTACGCGGCGGGCTGTGGGACGGATCGAATCTCTACGAGCTCTACAAGAAAGCCGCGATGCCCTGGGAATGGCACGAGCCGTTGTTCAAGCGCGCGAGGGAACTGGGCATCACCATTTTCAGCTCCGCCTTCGACTTCACGGCGGTCGACCTGCTGGAGCGTATCGGCGCACCCGCCTACAAGATCGCGTCACTGGAAGTGTGCGACATCCCGCTGATCCAGCGCGTCGCCGCAACCGGCAAGCCGATGATCCTTTCGACCGGCGCGTCCGAGCTGGGGGAGATCGCCGAAGCGGTCGCGGCCGCGCGCGCGGCGGGCGCCGATCAGTTCATCCTGCTTCATTGCACGTCGGGATATCCGACGCCGGCCTCCGACAGCAACCTGCGCACCATCCCGCACCTGGCCCAAATGTTCGACGTGATCGTCGGGCTGTCCGACCACACGATGGGAACCGCCGTTCCGGTCGCCGGCGTGGCGGCAGGCGCATGCGTCCTGGAGAAGCACGTCACCTTGCGGCGCGCCGACGGCGGCGTGGATTCGGCTTTCAGCCTGGAGCCGGAAGAGCTCGCAGCCATGGTGCAAGCCGCGCGCACCGCGTGGGAGGCGATGGGCCGCATCCACTACGGCATCGAGGCCAGCGAGGCGAAGGTGCGGGAATTCCGCCGCTCGCTCTACGTCGTCGCCGACGTCCGCGCGGGGGAGGTGCTGACCGAGCGCCACGTGCGTTCGATCCGCCCAGGATTGGGCCTGGCGCCCAAGTATTTCAGCGAGGTGCTGGGACGGAAGGCCGGCCGCGATCTCAAGCGCGGGACGCCGCTGCGCTGGGACATGCTGGAGCCGCTGGATTAGTCTTTTCGCTTCGAAGCCAACAGCTGTTCTATCGCGGCAACCACGCGAGCGCCGCCGCGGCCATCGACCGGGCTTGAACGCGGGCTATAGGGCTTGCGCAACAGCGAGACGGCGATCGCGGCTGCCTCCTTGGGCTCAAGGCCTTGCACCACGGCGTGGCCGAACCGGCCAAAGGCTTCGGCATTCAGCCTCTGGTTATCGCTGATGACGCAAAGCACCATGTCGAGCCCGATCACCAGCGCCTCAAGTGCCGTCATACCGGCGCCGCCGAGATAGAGCCGAGCGCCCGCCAGGAGCGGCGGCATATCCGGACCGTGTTGCAAGATGACCCGATCGGGCATCTTGGCGGTCAGTTTCCGGACGTCTGGGCTCGGCGCGACGCCGGGCGCGACCACGATGTGGATCGGTCCCGCAAATTCCGGCAACAAATGCCGCGCCAATTCGGCCGCGCGGGTGCCGTCATCGGTTCCGCCAAAGCTGATCACGATGCCCGTGCCGACATTCGACTCATGGGCCACGCGGGCCTCAAGGATCCTCCGATCTATCAGCGTGCACTCCGGACCGCGCAGCACGGTGGCGCGGGTCAGGCGGGAATAGTCGATCGTGGCGCCGTAGAGATTGTGATTGAGGACGATATCGGCATCGATCGGCCGGTCGCCCATGTCGTCAAAAACCAGGAGAATTGTGCGCCGCCCGCGCAAGAGAGCGAGCTGCTGCTGATCCATCACATAGGAATCGCAGACCACCACATCAGTCGGCGGAAGATCGCCGAGAGATGCCGGCGGGATGGAAGCCGTGCGGCCGAGCGCTGTCGCGGCATCGGTACTGGCGGTATAGAGCCGGCACGTGAATCCCGCATCGGTCATCGCGTCCAGCAGAACGAGGCTGCGGCGAAGATGCCCAAGGCCGATGCCGGGACCGCTATCGACAAGGAAGGCAGCCGACTTCATCCGCCCACCACGACCTCGCGCGACATCCGGATGACGATGGCGCCAAGGCGCGCCTTCGCGGGTTGCATCGGCTGTCCGCCCAGCGCGTTCAGGATCCAGACCAGGTCCTGGAAGCCGACCAGATGGCGCATCATGACCGTGCTCGAGAACCTGGGATTGATCTCGAAGATCTTCGGCCGGCCGCGGAACCGGCGCAGCTGCACGTTGATGAAAGCGCGGTCCGGCAGCTTGTCCGCGATCGTTCGCAGCATCTCTTCGATGGCCGCGTCCTCCACGATCGTCGCCTGCTTGGTGAGGCCCCCTTGCATCGTGCGCAGCATCGTCACCGTGTTGACGACGGCGCCGTCCTTCGCGATCGCGCAGGTATGCTCCTCGTCCGGCGCATCGAGAAGTTCCTGCGCGATCCACTCGCCGGTGGCCTCCGCGCGCACCGCCGCCAGGCGCTCCGGCGACCGGACGATCTCGACTCCCCTGGAGCCCCAGCCGGCGCGCGGCTTGGCGACGATCGGCAGATCGCTGGCAACGGTATCTCGCAGATGCATGGTGCGGGCGCTGAAATCGCCATGCTTTTGCAACCAGCGCGCGGTCTCCAGCTTGTCGCAGAAGGTCGCGACGACCCAGGGCGCGTTCATCACCAATGGCAGCGCCGATCGCCAGGCGTCGCCTTGAGCGGCAATCTCGACCAGTTCCGCCTCCGGCACCGGAATGACGCGGTCGTATTTCAACGCCAGGGAACTCAACGCATCGGGAAAGTCCGGCGAGCGGGCAGGGGGTAGGCGGTGCACCGTGTCGAACAGCAGGCTGGCGTTGAGGGCGCCGTGGGAATCGGCGCCATCGACGATTGCTTGCGGAAAGCTGGTCTTGAGGATCCGGCCGATGGCTTCGGCGATGTCTCCATTGGCGCCGGTGACAAGGAAGCGCATGCTCATTGCCTCGTCAGCACATCGGCCAGGTAGGGGAGGTGCGGGTCAATCCGGCGCGCGCGCTCGGCGACCGTCTGCGTATCAAATTGCGTTCTTTGAAGCGTGACCTCCATGGTCCTGGTATCCCACAGCGCCCAGCACGCTCCGGGCTTGCGGTCGCGCGGCTGGCCGACGGAGCCGGGATTGACGACGATCGTGCGGCCGATCCTCCACACCACGGGATAGTGCGAATGGCCAAAGACGACGAGATCCTGGCCGCCGCCCGCCATTCGTCTCCGTTCCTCCTCGGACGCATCCGGATACACATAGTGATTGGGGTCCCAGGCGCTGCCATGGCACAGCAGGATCTGCCGGTCATCGATCGTCAATTCCAAGCGCGCCGGCAGGCCGAGCAGCAAGATGCGGGCCGACTCCGGCAAGCCGGCTGCAATGGCGATGCCGGAGCCATAACGCCTGTGCACGGCATCGCGGTCCGTACCTTCGAGCCAGTGTTCAAGCATATCCTCGTGGTTGCCCCGGATGCCCTGCCATGACCAGCCATCGAGCAGCTCCAGCATGGCTTCCGGCGCGTGGTAGTAGCCAACGAAATCCCCGCAGCACAGGAGCTGCTCCGCGCCTGCGATCCGGGCTTGTTCCAAGGTCGCCGCCAATGCCACCTCGTTGGCATGAATGTCGGACAGCAAAGCGATCTTCATCGGGCCTTTTCATACTCCAACGCCGCGCGAAAGTCGCGCCCCGCCGGCAAGTCCGGACTGTGACGAACGATCTGGTCCGCCGCCTCCGTGCCCGCGGTCGTTGCCGGTCTTGAGCCGGGCAGATAGACCTCGCAGATCGCATCGAGCATCTGCCGCATGCTGACTATTTGACCGCCGCCGACCCAACGCACGCCTTCCGGCCGGGACTGGACGCAATGGGCGACCACCGATGCCGCATCATGCACGAAGACATAGTTGCGCCTGGCGCTACCCTGGCCGACGAGCGTCGGCGGCTGGCCCTTCATCGCACCTTGCAGCGCGCGATTGAGCCCGAGATGCTGAGGTCCGGATCGGCCGAAGATTCCGCCGAACCGCAAGCGGACCGCCCGACAGCCGCTCTGATCGATATTCTGCTCCGCCAGCCATTTGGAGCGGCCGTAGTCCGTATCGGGTTCGATCGCCGCCGCGGGCCCGGCATCCCGAACCTGGGCGCCGTGCACGGCGATGGTCGATGCCTGGATCAGATAACCGCCGTTCGCGCGGCACCACTGCCCAATCAAGGCCGGCAACAGGACGTTGACCGGGAACAACCCCGCCAGGACATCGGCGCCGAAGTCGACGCGCGCGGCGCAGTTCACGACGACATCCGGCCGCACGTCGCCGAGCAGCCGCGTGACGGCGTCGGGCCGCTCCACATCCACGACCGCCAAGCCCTCCGCCGGCGTGCGCGATATGCCGATGACATCCAGGCCGGCGCCGGTGAGCGTGCTCCGGACGGCGCTGCCGAGGAAGCCGCGCGCGCCGGTCAGCAGCACCTTCACCGCCGCGGATCCCCTGCGGGGCGGGCGATGACCGTTACATTGCGGCCGATGCCGCATTTGGTCATGGCCTGGCAGAGGCCGTGCAGCGGCCCGATCCCGTTCTCGGCCAACAGCAGGTCAAGCGCGACCCGCGCCTTGTGCGCGGGTTTTCCGGCGGACGGATCCTCGATGTAATTCGAGCCCGGATGATAGAGGAAGAACTCGATCGGAAAATCGGCGAAAGCGTCCAATGTGACGAAGCCCATCGCCGTCATGAATGGCGGCAGGGTGTCGGTATTGAAGTAGTGGAGATGCTGGGGCGGCGCCACCCAGAACTGCCGCGAGATCAGGCCTTGCGCCTCGGCCTTCATCTGGATGCGGCTGAAATCGTTGGGAACCGTGATGACCGCCACGCCGCCAGGCTTCAGCAGGCGCCGAATCTGCCCCATCAATGTGCGCGGATCGATCACATGCTCCAGCACGTTCTGCAGGCAGCAAATGTCGTAACGCAGGCTGCCGGCGACGATCCGGTCGAGGATGGCGAAAGCATCTCCCGATTCGATGCTGTCGGCCAGTTCCGGATGAAACTGTTTCAGGCCATAGTCCGAGAAATCGATCCCCTTGATGCGATAGCCCGCCTCGCGTGCCACCTTCAGCAGGAACCCCTCGCCGCATCCCACCTCGATAAAATCGCGCGATGCTGGACCGCCCGGCGCCACCTGTTCAAT
>DASYRS010000453.1:0-4218 GCA_036004205.1 Dongiaceae bacterium | reverse complement strand
GAACTTGAGCGCGTTGCCGCCGGTGGTGGTTTCCGGGTTGCCGAACATGACGCCGATCTTCATGCGGATCTGGTTGATGAAGATCACCAGCGTGTTGGTGCGCTTGATGTTGGCGGTGAGCTTGCGCAGCGCCTGGCTCATCAGGCGCGCCTGCAGGCCCATCTGTGGCTCGCCCATCTCGCCCTCGATCTCGGCCTTGGGCGTCAGCGCCGCCACCGAGTCGATGACGATGACGTCGACCGCGCCGGAGCGCACCAGCATGTCGGCGATCTCGAGCGCCTGCTCGCCGGTGTCGGGCTGGGAAATCAGCAGGTCCGCGGTCTGCACGCCGAGCTTGGCGGCGTAGGTGACGTCGAGCGCGTTCTCGGCGTCGATGAAGGCGGCGGTGCCGCCGAGCTTCTGGGTTTCGGCGATCACCTGCAGGGTGAGCGTGGTTTTGCCCGAAGATTCAGGGCCGTAGATCTCGACTACGCGCCCGCGCGGCAGACCCCCGACGCCCAGCGCCAGGTCCAGGCCGAGCGATCCGGTGGACACCACCTCGATGTCCTTGATCGCCTCGGCGTCCATCTTCATGATGGAGCCCTTGCCGTACTGCTTTTCGATCTGCGACAGCGCCGCTGCCAGCGCCTTTTGCTTGTTGTCGTCCATGGTGTACCTCTTATTCAGGTTGGCATCTGCGGCAGGTGTTCCTGGGCCAACACCGGATACTGTATAAACGTCCATGCCATTGTAATGGTTGACGCCCGCGTGTCAACGCCTCGGTTGTAGAATCGGCTTTCCCCAAATCAGACAACCGCTTGGAGAAGGCAATGGCGAAGCTTGCATTTCTCGGTCTTGGCGTCATGGGCTATCCGATGGCAGGCCACCTCCTCAAGAAAGGCGGCCACGACGTCACGGTCTACAACCGCACCGCCGCCAAGGCGCAGCAATGGGCCAAGGAATACGGCGGCAGGCACACCGCCACACCGCGCGACGCGGTCAAGGACTGCGATTTCGTGATGATGTGCGTCGGCAACGACGACGATGTTCGCTCGGTCGTGTATGGCGATAACGGTGCCCTCGCCGGGATGAAGAAGGGCGCCATCCTGGTCGACCACACCACGGCGTCGGCAATCGTAGCCAGGGAGGTCTTTTCAAAGGCCAAGGAGAAGGGCATCGGATTCATCGACGCCCCGGTTTCGGGCGGCCAGGCGGGCGCGCAGAACGCTCAGCTCGGCATCATGTGCGGTGGCGAGCCGGCGGTTTTCGAGAAGGCCAAACCCGTTATCGATGTGTACGCCAAGATGGCCGCCCTCATCGGTGGCCCGGGCTCGGGCCAGCTCACCAAGATGGTCAACCAGATCTGCATCGCCGGCCTGGCGCAGGCGCTGGCAGAAGCCCTGGCATTCGCAAAAAGATCAGAGCTGGACCTGGAGAAGGTCATCTCCGTGATCTCCAAGGGCGCCGCTCAGTCGTGGCAGATGGAGAACCGCTGGAAGCCGATGAGCGAGCTCAAGGCCGAGGGCTTCGGCTTCGCCATCGAGTGGATGCGAAAGGATCTGGGCATCTGCATCGGGGAGGCAAAGAGAAACGGCGGCCGCCTCCCGGTCACAGCGCTCGTCGACCAGTTCTACGCGCACCTCGAGGCGCGGGGCGGAAAGCGCTGGGACAGCACCGCGGCGCTGATCCAGCTGCTGCTCAAGGACTAGGGCGCGCTACTCTGCTTTGATCGCGAGGCGCTTCACCAGCTCATCGTACTTGGCGAACTCGCGGCGCACGTAGTCGGCGAACTCGGCGCGCGAGCCGCCGCCGGGCTCGATGCTCAGGCCGGCGAGCCGCTCTTTCACTTCCGCATTGCGCAGGGCCGCCAGCGTGTCGCCGTTGATGCGCTCGAGCACCTCAACCGGCGTCCCTGCGGGCGCGAACAGGCCCCACCAGGTCGTCAGGTCGTAGCCCGGGAAGCCGCTTTCGGCGATCGTCGGCACGTCCTCGAGGCCGCCGCCGGCGCGCCGCGCCGAAGTCACCGCGAGCGCGCGCAGCTTGCCTGAGCGAATGTGCTGAATAGTCGCCGGGATCGAGTCGAAGTTCATGTCGACCTGGCCGGAGATCAGATCGATCACGGCCTGCCCGCTGCCTTTGAAGGGCACGTGCACCATATCGATACCGGCCACGGATTTGAACAACTCCGCCGCGATGTGCTGCAGGCTTCCCGCTCCGGAGGTTGCATAGGTGAAGGGCCTGGGCCGCGCTTTGGCCTGCGCCGCCAACTCCGCGACCGTACGCACCGGCAGGCCCGGATGCACTACGAGCACGTTGGGCGATGTGCCCACCAGCACGATGGGCGCGAAATCCTTGAGTGCATCGTAGGGTAGCTTCGGGTACAGCGCGGGCGCGATCGCGTTCGGCGTCAGCTGCCCCATCGACAGCGTGTAGCCGTCGGCCGCGGCGCGTGCCACGGCATTGGCCGCTATGGTGGCGGACGCGCCCGGGCGGTTTTCGACCACCACTTGCTGGCCCCAGGCGTCCGAGAGCCTCTGTGCCAGGATGCGCGCCAGGATGTCGGTGCCCCCGCCTGGCGGAAATCCGACGATCATGCGCACCGGCTTCGCCGGATAGGCTTGCGCCGCGGCGGCAACGGGTGCCAGAAGAATAAGCGCGGCAACGATGTGCAATAAACGCATAGCCCACCTCCTCTCGGCCATCTACACGGCGTATCGCAGCTGCACGATACCGTTGGCGAAGCTCTTTGTGCTCGCGAGGCGCAACGCTTCGCGCGGCCCGGGACCGTCGAACAGCGGGATGCCGGCGCCCAGCAAGACGGGAATCACCGAAACGATGTGCTCAGTGATGATGCCTTCCGCGCGGAATGAGGCGGCGAGCTTGCCGCCCCCGACGAGCCATGCGCGCCGCAGCCCCCGCGAGCGCATCTCGCTTACCACCTTTGCCGGCGTGTCGCCGCTCGCCTTAGAGAGTACCCAATAAGGCTTGCCGGCGTAGGGCCACTCGGGGAACTGGAGGCATTGTTCGTAGGTTTTGCGGCCGAGGAGAACCGCCTCGATCGAGGCATAGAACTCGGCGTAGCCGTAATCCTCGCCGGTGTTCTCGAACGGCTGCAGCCAGTCGATGCCGCCATCGGGCGAGGCGATGAAGCCGTCGAGGCTCGCGGCTACGTAGTAGACGATTTCCATGCGCGGTATTGCTGCCACACCAGCCACGCGCCCCATGCGAGGGCCGCGACCATCATCAACAAACCGAAGGCGTGCACCCCGCGGCCGATCGGTTGTGCTTTATGGAGCAGCCCAAGGTCGCCGAGCGTATCGATGAAATCGTGCGAGCCGGTGTCGCCCGTGCGGCCGGTGAGCAGCACATGCTGCGGCGCCCAGGCGTCGTAGATGTAAGGCGCGACGTCCATGATCGCGACGGCCGACCACCACAGCATCACGGAGGCTGCATACGGATCGCGGTTCTTCACCAGGAAGAAGCCGCCGAAGATCAGCGGCAGCACGATCTGGAACAGCGAGCCGCCGAGCAGCGTCATGAACTCGCCGAACGGCCGGAACAGGACGTGGCCGAACTCGTGGATCGGCACCATCGGCAGGTGAATCAGCGAGGACGCCATTTCCCAGTCGGGGATGTCCATCAGCGCAAGCTTGACGCCGTAGAAGGCGATGGCCGCCAGCAGGATCGCCCGGCCGTAAACGAAAATCGGATCGACCTCCTCCGGAACATGTAAGGCCAGCGCCTTTGCTCGCGCGAAGAGGCTGTCTGCATCCTCCGCTTCCACGCCGCGACGCGGACGGGCTTCGGGGACGGCGAACTTTGCCTTGAGGTACTTGGCGAAGATGAGGCCACAGGCGGCGCAGGTCTCCAAGCCGGCGCTGTCGGCGCCGCACTTGGGGCATTTCTTGTAGAGAGTCGCCATATCGACTAGGGCTTCATCGCATGCGGTGCAGTTTCCACGTCGCCACCGGTCCGAGCAAGGCACGCAGGCCGAGCGTAGTCCAGGCGATCCCCCAGGCAAATGCATCGGTGGCGCTCTTGCCACCGCCCGCAAGGTCGAGCGCCCAGCCGAACACGAACGGGCTGACCACGCCGGCGCCGAAGCCGATGACCGAGCGCACCGCATAGGCGACGCCGACGTAATGCGGCGGCACGCTCTCGGCGAGCACCGTCGAATGCGTCGATGAATCGGCGATGCCGGCAAAGTTGTACAAGCAGGCGAGCGCGACCAGAAGGGCG
>DASYRS010000452.1:0-8615 GCA_036004205.1 Dongiaceae bacterium | reverse complement strand
GACCGGATCGAGCGTGCTGTCGTCGGCCTGGATATCCAGCATCCACAGATTATCCGCGCGCTTGGTCCACACCATCGAGACGTTGTGCGGATTGCCCAGCGCGTCGAACACCTGGACGCTGGTCGGCGGGAGCGGAGTCGTCGGGTTCACGGGGGCGTTCGACGGCAGGTTGCCCACGAACTCGATCTCTTCCGTCGGCGTCGGCTCGTCGATGACCTGCGAGATCTGGATCGGCGCCACGACCGAGGTGTTGGGAATGCCGGTTTCCGGATCGACTTCCCAGCCGTTCAGGTAGTAGTTGCCGTTGTTGACGAGATAGCCGTCGCGGTTGACCTCGAAATCGCCGGCGCGCGTGTAGTAGCGCAGCGCATCGAACGAGGTCTGGGTCGCGGTCTGGTTGGTGGGCCGGCTGACGACGAAGAAGCCGTTGCCGGTGACGGCGAGGTTGGTGTTGTCCTGGGTCTGGGTGATGTTGCCCTGGACGCCGTTGGCGTAGAAGGGCGAGGCGATGACGCCGCCGGGCGAATGCAGGTTCTGATTGGAAACCGTGATCAGGGTTTCGAACCGCGTTTCGACTCGCTTGTAGCCAGTGGTCTGCGAGTTCGCGATGTTGTCGGAGATGTGTCCGAGCGATCGGGATTGGGCGTTGACGCCGCTGACCGCCGTAAACATCGCGCCAAGAATGCTCATTTCAGGCCTCTTCTCATAGGGATGGTCCCAGGTAGCGGCCTTGATGCAAGGCGCGGGCCAAGCTCCGATTTCTTATTTTCTCCTTATTATTCCGTTGGTTACTGGTCTACGGGCGGCGCCGGTCTCGGCCGGGGCGCCCGGTTGGCCCTGCTGGGCACAAATTTGCCGGGACGCTTATGCCGAGGCGGCGCGCGTGCCAATCGCCTGGGCGCGAGGCCCCCCAAAACACGCTGGTCGCGCCTGGATTGTTGTGCCGGGCGCGGCTATGTCTTGCCTCATGGCGATGAACGTCCTGATTCTCTCGGTGCTCCAGCAATTGCGGCCGCACCTGCCGCAGGGGGCGAGCATCTGTTCCCTGGGCTATCCGGACGTCATGGTGTCCGAGGAGCAGGCGCGGACCATCCTGGGGCCGGAAGTGGCGGCGCGCCTTACCTATCGCCCGGATTCCGCCCAGATCATCGCCTGGCATCAGCTGCAGTCCAAGCTCGACCGGGTGATCGACGCGCAATCCCTGTTCGATGCTCTCGGACTGCGGTTTGCCGCGATCGACCTGGTCGCCTCGCGCGGCTGCGAGCGGATCCTCGATCTCAACCAGCCGCTCACCCCCGACCTAGTCGGAGCCTTCGACGTGGTGCTCGACGCCGGCACCATGGAGCATTGCTTCAATGTCGGGCAGGCGGTGCGCAACATCATCGAGATGGCAAAGGTCGGCGGGTTTGTGATCCACCAGAACCCGATGGCCATGGTCAATCACGGCTTCTTCAATTTCTCGCCCACGTTCTATCACGACTTCTATGTGCAGAACGGGCATCAGCTCATCTCGCCGATCTATGGCGTGTCGGTCGATGGCATCGATGTGCAATCGCACAAGCTGCACAACACCGGCCGGCAGGATATGAGCCTCGCCAACACCATGATCATGTGCGTGGCGCGCAAGAACCACGACCGGCCGCCGAGCTGGCCGACGCAGACCAAGTATCTGCAGAACCCGACCTTGAAGTCTGGAAGCGCAACGCCAGAAGGCTAGGTTCTGCTTCAGGAAGTTGCATAGCGTAGCTATGTGCGGACGAACGCAATGGCCAGCAAGATGCCCATCGAATCAACGAAAGTCGCAAAGAAGGCCGCGGCCAAGCGGATCGCCGCGAAGGCGGCCAAACCGCGCAAGACCGCGCCGAAGCCGCAATCCCGCAGGATCGCGAAGCCGGCCCTGCTCGCAGGCGGCAATCCTCAGATCGCGAAGGCCGAGGGCGACGCCCCCGTGCAGGCCTACATCGCGGCGATCCCGGGCTGGAAAAGCGACGTCGGGCGCCGCCTTGACGCGCTCATCGTGCGCACCGTCCCCGGCGTGCGCAAGGCAGTCAAATGGAACTCGCCCTTCTATGGCATCGAGGGCCAGGGCTGGTTCCTCAACTTCCATTGCTTCACGAAATACATCAAGGTGGCTTTTTTCCGCGGCGCGTCGCTGCGTCCTCTGCCGCCCGGCTGGTCCAAGCACAAGGACGTGCGCTACCTCGACATTCATGAGGACGACCAGTTCGACGAGGCGCAGTTGGCGACCTGGATCCGGCAGGCGGCCGCGCTGCCCGGCTGGGACCTGAGCTCCCCCAAGTGATGGGCAAGCGACAATGATCATGAAGAAAGCGACAACACCCATGAACAAGAGCAAAAGCGGCCCGAAAGAAGGAAAGGCAGGAGACTCTCCCTCTCGGCTGATCGATGCAAGAATCAAGGAGCTGGGCGATTGGCGGGGCGAGACGCTCGCTCGGGTCCGAACTCTCATCAAGCAGGCCGCCCCCGACGTGGTCGAGGAGTGGAAGTGGCGAGGGGTTCCGGTATGGTCGCACGCCGGAATCATCTGCACCGGCGAGACGTACAAGAGTGTCGTGAAGATGACTTTCGCCAAAGGCGCCTCGCTGGAGGACCCGTCAGGCCTCTTCAACTCCAGCCTCGAAGGCAACACCAGGCGTGCCATCGATATCCATGAGGGCGACAAGATTGACGAAAAGGCGTTGAAGGCGCTCATTCGCGCCGCCGCGGCACTGAACTCTCAGAAGAAATCAAAGAGCGATTGAGATCCTCGTATAACAAATCGCTCACGTTCAATAACGGATCGCTCGTCTTTTAGGCCGCCGATGCGGTCCCGCTTGACACCCTCCGCGCGCATCCCAAAGACTAGCGCCACGCCCAGAGCAGCCGGGTCAGAAGGGCTGACGGGCGGGAGGAAGCTGGTGCCGCGCGTGCGGTGACGCCGCAATAAAAAACTCGATTGCCGAAGATTTGCTGCGCGACGGGTATCGGTCCGCCAGCAAGTCTCCTGCTCCCTCCACGTGAAGTCCGTTGCGCCGCCGCCTTTGCGCGCCGGTTCGGGAGGGAGGACGATCGCATGGCTGACCACACCAACAATTACCCGAAGCTGCACAACTCCACTTGGCCAGGCGTGGTCGGCAAGGGCGCGCCGGGGGCGGAGCCGATCATTCCGCTCGATACGCTGCTGGAGCTGACCGCCAATGCCGAAGTCAACGGCGTCAAGTACGACGGGGTCGATCTCTGGCTTGCCGACCCGCATATCTCGATCGAGAGCTCGAAGGACGACGTGAAGCGCGTCGTCGACCACATCGCCTCCTATGGCTTGAAGATCGGCTCGTTCGTGGCGCCGATCTGGGCGGGGGCCGGCGGCGGTTCGGCCATGGGTTCGGCCGACGAGCGCAAGCGCTTCGTCGAGCAGGTGAGGAAGGCCTGCAAGATCGGCCAGCAGATGCGCGAGCTGGGCATCCGTCCGAGCGGCGGCGTCAGGATCGACTCCTCCTGCAGCGTCACCGATTGGGAGAAGAACCCTGTCGGCAACACCAGGACGATCGCCGAGACCTTCCGCGAGGCGGGCAAGGTCGCCGAGGATCATGACGAATACCTGTTCGCCGAGGGCGAGATCTGCTGGGGCGGGATGCAGTCCTGGCGCAAGAACGTGAACCTGCTCGAAGAGGTCGGCATGCCGGGCGTGGTCGGCTACCAGGCCGACATGGCGCATTCCATGCTCTTCACCTTGGGCTACAATTCCGAGGGGGACCGGCTCCTGCCGAAGGATTACGACTGGAAGGACCGCTCGCAACTCGACGCCGCCTACAAGAAGGTAGCCGATGCCTTGCGGCCCTGGACCTACGATTTCCATGTCGCGCAGAACGACGGCACGGTGTTCGGCTCCGGCGATCACGAGAAGACCGGCCGCCACGTCCAGGCGACCGATCCCAACGGCAAGCTCGACGTGCCGAAGAACGCCGGCTACTGGCTGCGCGACGAGGACGGCAACCTTACCAGGAAGATGCGGCATATCTGTTGGGACGGCTGCATGTTCCCCAATGCGGTGATGACCAGGCAGCAGACCTGGAACGACGTGCTCGCGACCATGATCAAGGTGCGCGACGCGCATGGCTGGCGTGAGTAGCCATGGCCAGGAAGAAGCTCAACATCGCGATCATCGGAGGCGGCTTCATGGGCCGCACCCATTCCAATGCGTTCCGCCAGGCGCCGGAGTTCTTCGCGCTCGACCATGAGCCGGCGCTGAAGGCGGTCTGCACCCGCAACGCCAAGGGCGCGGCCGATTTCGCCGCCCACTGGGGCTTCGAGTCCTCGGAGAGCGACTGGCGCAAGCTGATCGATCGCAAGGACATCGACCTGATCGACATCGCCAGCCCCAACGACACCCATGCCGAGATCGCCGTCGCGGCGGCTGCCGTCGGCAAGATGGTGATGTGCGAGAAGCCGCTCGGCCGCACCGCCGCCGAGGCGGAGAAAATGGTCGCCGCGGTCGAAAAGGCCAAGGTCCCGAACATGGTCTGGTACAACTACCGCCGCGTGCCGGCGGTGACCCTGGCCAAGAAGCTGATCGACGAGGGCCGGTTGGGGAAGATCTTCCACTACCGCGCCAAGTTCCTGCAGGACTGGACCATCTCGGCCGAGGTGCCGCAGGGCGGCCGCGGCACCTGGCGTCTGGACGCAAACGTGGCGGGGAGCGGCGTCACCGGCGATCTCCTGGCTCATTGCATCGACACCGCGATGTGGCTCAACGGCGGCATCGCCAGCGTCACGGGTGCCACAGAGACTTTCATCAGGCAGCGCAAGCACGCGGAGACCGGCGAGACCGCCGAGGTGAAGATCGACGACGCCAGCATGTTCCTGTCGCGATTCAAGAACGGCTCGCTCGGCATGTTCGAGGCGACGCGCTATGCCCGCGGGCACAAGGCGCTCTACACCCTGGAGATCAACGGCGAGAAGGCCTCGATCATCTGGGACCTGCACGACCTCCACCGCCTGCAATGGTTCGACCACCGCGACGAAGGCCAGCTGCGCGGCTGGCGCTCCATCCACATCACCGACGGCGATCATCCCTATATGGGCCATTGGTGGGTGCCGGGCCTGCAGATCGGCTACGAGCACACCTTCATCCACCAGGCCGCCGATTTCCTCCAAGGCCTCGCCAGCGGCAAGCCGGCAGCGCCGACCTTCCGCGACGCGCTCGCGACGGAATACGTCACCGACGCGGTGCTGAAATCGGCCAAGTCAGGTCAGTGGGAAACCGTGCGGGGCTGAGGACGCCGCGGACAATCGCACGCGTCCGCCGCTTTGCAAACGGCGTCAAGCGGCCTTCTTGATGACCGCCATGTCGCTGTAGAAGTGCATGAACTCGACGTCGCCGCCGCTGTCCATGTCGGCCAGGCAGCGGTCGATCAGCGCCATGAAATGGCTGCGCTCGAGACGGTCCGCCGGGACCTCGTCATCCACCGGTTGGCGATGATGCGGATCGTAGGTGCCCCTCAATCCCTCGATCACGAACAGGCCACCAGGCTTGAGGCTGGGCCAGTTCAGGCGGAAGGCTTCGGCGATGTCGGCGCTGACATGCGAGCCGTCGTCGATCACGATGTCGAAGCTGCCATCCACGGCGGCCGCGGTCGCGTCCTGGACCCGGATTGCGACATTGGAATGGCCACGGCACAACGCGGCGCATTCCGGCCGGATATCGACCCCCAGAATGCGCGCGTCGTCGAAATACCGCGACCACGTCTTGAGCGAGGCGCCGCAATCGACGCCGATCTCCAGGAGGCGGAGACCCGCCTGGCCGCGCAGCGGACCGAAATACCGCTCATAGATCGCGGCATGGCCGTTCGCGGTCTTGCCGGTCTTGTAGTGATCGGCGATCTCCGCCAGCGGGACCCGCGCATAGTCGAGATCGGTTGACGGCTCGTACTCCACCGGCGCCGGCATCGGTCGGGGAACAGGTCGCGTCGCGGGGGCGGCAGAAGGAGCGGGAGCAGCCTCGGAAGCGGGCGCTGCAGTTGGAACTGGAGCTGGGGCCGGGGCCGGAACTGGAGCCGCCGGCTTGGCGGCCGCGAAGAGCTGCGCGATCTGTGGCCGGCGCTCGGTCTGGTAGCTCGCGATCTGGTCGAGGATGACCTTGCGCGGCCCCTTCAGGTGCAGCACGACCTTCACGTCCAGTTGGCGCGCGGAATAGGGCCGGTCCAGCTCGATCGAGAAATTGAAGGTGGCGCAGGGATAATAGCGGATGCGCGCGCCGAACGCCTTGGCGCTGTCCAGCTCGCTTGGAATTCCCTGCGGGCAGGTGAGAGCGTTGAGCGACAATTGACCGCCGCGCCAGCGCTTCACGTTCCCGTAATAGCCGGTGACGATCGCGTTCTGGCACAGCCGGTCATAGGTGCCGAGATAGCCGGCGAAGAAGCCGCGCACCAGATCCTTGTTCCGGCTGTTGGCGAAGATCACGCCCTCGTTGATCGGCATCAACCCCGGATCCGGACGATAGGTCGCGCCGATGTCGAAATGACCCTGGAACAGGCCGGCGATCGGCGCGTTCAGGAATGCATCGCTGTCGAGGAACGCGGTCGGAGCCGTGAACTGGCGCGAGCGCACGAAGGCGCACATCGCGACCACGCGCTCATACATCGGGCTCGCCGGATCCAGCGGCAGGCGCACGATGGTCAGGGACGGATGCGCGAAGTCGCTCAGGAACTCGCCGTCGGTCGCAAGAATGAAGCGAACGCCGGGCTGCGCCGCCAATGCCGCGACGATGCAGTGCCGGACGATCCGGTCATAATCGAACTTGCTGTGATCGATCGCGACATCGCGATACTTGACCGCGGCTTCCGTCTGCGGCACCGACGCGTGGAACGCGAAGCAGATCGCGGTCGGGGGCGTTGCAGGTGCCGGCGCGGAATCGAACGCGGCCTGGAACTGCGCAAGGCGCGCGGCGGTCGCCGGCGCGATCTCGCCGCTGCGCTCGGCCCGGGCGATCGCGATCAGCGCATCAAGGTCGATCGCGCCCGTGTCCGCCGTCCTGGTGGCCGCGCCGTCGTGCATCTAGAGCCTCGCCGGGAACTGCCGGGCCCACTGGCCGAGCACGATGAAGGCCCAGACGGCGTTGATATTGTCCACCTTCCACATGACCTTGAGGGCGTTCGACCGGCCGCTGAAGAACCGTGTGGCCTTCAGGGTCTCGAACGCCTTGGTCATCTCCGCTTGCACGGCCTTGACGTTGTTCAGGAACACGCTGGCGGGCATGCCAAAACCCTTCTTCGGCAGCAGCGCGATCTCGCGCGGCAGATAGCGCCCGGCAATCTCGCGCAGCACCAGCTTCGCCATCTTGGAATTCAGGCAGTACTGCGTCGGCAGGCCCTGCGCCTCGCCCAGCAGGCCCTGGTGGAAGAAGGGCGTCCTAGTCTCCAGGCTGCTGCGCATGCTCATGCGGTCGACCTTGGCCAGCACGGCGCCGGGCAGGTAGTAGGCGAAATCCATCTGGCGCAGGCCGTGGACGACGTCCCGGCCGGGATGCTGGAACAGCGGGACCGACAAATCGAGCTCGCTCGCGATCGCGTCGCGGGTCTCCGGCAACGCCTCTTCGATCGGCCCGGTGCCGAACACGCCCAACGCGGCGTTGTAGTAGTTTCCGATCGCGCCTCTAGGATCGTCCTGGGTATTGCCGCCGAACCGCTTGCTCATCGCGTCGTAGCGGCCATAGCCGCCGAACAATTCGTCGCCGCCGTCGCCGGACAGGGCGACCGTCACCTGCTCGCGCGCGAACTTGCACAGCAGATAGGTGGGAACGCAGGACCGGTCGCCATTCGGCTCGTCGAGCAAGGTGCCGATCGAGCGGCCGACCTGGTCAAAATCGCTGGCGCCGAACACATGCTCGGAATGCTGGGTGCCGAGATGCTTGGATATCTGCCGCGCGACCCCGTGCTCGCTGCCGTCGTCGCCCTCGAATCCGATGGTGAAGGTACGCGGCACCACGCCCAGCTTCTTGGCGGCGAGGGCGCAAACCAGCGAGGAATCAATGCCGCTGGAGAGGAACATGCCGAGCGGCACGTCGCTGATAAGGCGCCGGCGCAGCGATTCGATCATCGCGGCCTCGACCCGGTCGCAGGTCTTGAGGAAACCTTCCTGGGTCGCTTCCGGCTCGGGATCGACCTCGAAGGCGTAGTAGCGCCGCTCGAACGTCTTGCCCTTGGCATCGATGGTGAGCATGCAGCCGGGCTTCAGCTTGCGCACGCCTTCCAGGATCGATTGCGGCGCCGGCACGTAGCGATAGAGCATGTAGAGCGCGACGGCGCCGGGCGAGATGTCCCAGTCCAGTCCCGGCATCTTGGTGAGAGTGTGCAGCTCCGAGCCGAACAGGAAGAGGCCTGGCGCGTTGCGGTAATAGAGCGGCTTTTCGCCGGCCCGGTCGCGCGCCAACACCATGGTCCGCTGCTGGGTGTCGTAGATCGCGAGGGCGAACATGCCATCGAGCTGCGGGAACAAGGCGGGTCCCAGCTTGATGTAGCCCTTCAGCAGCACCTCGGTGTCGGATTTGCTGCGGAACGAAACGCCGGCCTGGGCAAGCTTGTCGCGCAGTTCCTGGAAATTGTAGATCTCGCCGTTGA
>DASYRS010000451.1:0-2958 GCA_036004205.1 Dongiaceae bacterium | reverse complement strand
CCAAGGTCGTCCGCCAGCGCCACCGCCGGAACCAGCAGTGCCACCAAGCCCATGATCACGGAAAATAGTCTTGCCCTCATGTCCCAAATCATCCGGTGCTGGTACCAGGGCTGGCGACAAAAATCCAGCCCTCGGAAGATGTTAGTTAACCGCCGCCGGTTTCCTTCAGGCGCCGCTGCTTCCACTTCGGAATGCCGCGGCGGTGCGGCGCCAGCGGCGTCACCGGTCCACCCACCCGGACCGGCCGTTCGGCGAACCGGCCGAGGCTGATCATCCGGTCGTACATCACGATCGCCGCCGCCACCGACACGTTGACGCAGAACCGGGTCGGGATTTTGACCACGTAGTCGCAGCGCTCGGTCAGCGCCGGCGACAGCGAATCCTGCTCCGCCCCCAGCACATAGGCGGCTGCCAGCGGATGCTTGAAGCTCGGCAATTCGATCGCATCGTCGGTGATCTCCACCCCGATCAACCGGCAGCCCATGGGCAGGGTGAAGCGCTCGAGCGCGGGATAGACATGGACCGGCATGTTCTCGACCGCGATCGAAGTGTCGGACTGCAGCAGCTCGCCCACATCGATCGCCGGCTGGATTGCGAACGCGAAACTGGCCCGGAAGGCATGCGCCGTCCGCAGCACCGCGCCCAGATTCATCGGCTTCGAGATGCCCTCGACCCCGATCCCGAAATAACCCCGCATGGCCCTCGGCTCGCTCATGCCGGCGAAGCTAGTTCAGCGCGCCACCGGATGGCAAGACAAGCGGACGTTACTGACGGACGTTACTGGGGGGCGTCGGTTAAATCTCAGCCGCCTTTGCCGGGCGCGTCGCCAGCACCAGCCCCGCCACCACCACCAGGGCGCCGGCGAGGTCGCCGAGCCCTGGCACTTCGCCCAGCAGCGGAATGGCAAGCGCGGTCGCGACAACAGGCTGGCCGTAACCCAGCACCGCCACCAGAGCGGTCGGCAGCTTGCCCAGGCTGCGGTTGATCAGCAGGTAGCCGACCAGGGTCAGCACGCCATAGAGCCCGAGATAGGCCCAGCCATAGGCGGTCGCGGGCAGAAAGCGATCCTCGAACAGGGCCGCGGGCAGCGATCCCAGCACCGCGCCGATGAACGACCAGGCGGTCACCGCGATGGTCGGATAAGACCGGCACAGGCGGCCGGTGATCAGCATGCAGCCGGAATAGAATACCGCCGCCGCCACGGCGAGCAGATTGCCGGACACGCTCGACTGCCCGCCGACCGGCCCCAACGTCATGATGATGAGACCCGCGAACGCCAGCCCGCCGCCGAGGCCGAGCCGGCCGGTGATCCGTTCGCGCCAGATCACGAAACCGCCCAGCGCCACCAGCAGCGGATAGATCATGACCAGCAGGGTGGCCTCGAGAATGGTGGTGGAGACGATGGCGCGGTTCCACAGCACCAGATCGGCGGCCAGCAGCAGGCCGGCCAGGATCGCCAGCGCCTTGGCCTTCGGCGGCAGTGGCTCGACCCGTCGGGCCAGCCACAAGGCGGCCGGCAGGGCGATCAAAATCCTCCAGAAGGCCGTCGCGGCGACGTCGACCGGCGAGTTCCGCACGAGCAGCGGCCCCAGGCCGGAGATGAAGACCCCGCCCAGCGCGGTGCGCAGGGCGCCCCGGTCGAGCTGGGCCGGTCGCACCCGCGCGGCAGCCGCCAAAGTCTCGGCCATGTAACCACCTATATTAAAATGACAGGTGACATCTGGCCTTTCTTGATGTAACCAGTCAATTGATTTTTATTGGTGACACCCGTGAGCGTAGCGAACACAATCCCCGGGAGCCCAGCGAACACGGACATTATCCTGCCCAAGCACGAGTTCGTGGCCGGTCGGCTGTCGCTCGACTTCTGCAACTCCATATCCCCGACCCGGCGCCCGACGCTGCGCGACCGGATCGAGAATCCTGACGATTTCCTGGGCTGGGCGCGGCGTGCGGGCGCGAAGCTGGAGGAGAAGCCAGCCCCCAAGACCCTGGCGCGGCTGCACCGTTTGCGCGGCGCCCTGATCGGCATCTTCCACGCGCTGGCCGAAGGGCGGACGCCGCAGGCCGGCGACCTTGCCGTGCTGAATGAAGAGCTGGCGGAAGCGCGAACGGCCGAGCGGCTGGTGCCGGCTGGCAGCGGCTTTGCGGTGGCGGATTCCTCGCCCGAGATCATCGATCGCTTCCGCCACGCCATCGCGCGCGATGCCGGCGCGCTGCTGACCGGCGACCTGCGCCGCGTCAAGCGCTGCCCGTCGCACGACTGCCTGTGGCTGTTCCACGACGACAGCAAGAACCTGTCGCGCCGCTGGTGCGCGATGGACGATTGCGGCACGCTGGAGAAGGTGCGGCGCTACCGCGGGCGCGCCTAGGACCCCATCTTCGCCAGCAGCCAATGCAGGCAGGCGAGGTGCTGGAGATCGTGGCTGCGAAGAATATGCGCGAGGCCGCTTAGGGTGACTTCGCCATATTCCGCGAAGGTGGCCATGCGGCTCCAATCATCCTGGCGGACGGTCTGCAGCATCGCGACGGTCTCGCGCCGCGCCTTGCGGAAGGCCGTGAGCGCGGCCTCGGCGTTGTCCGCTTCGTAGTTCCGCTCTTTCGCCAGCTCGTAGCTGTCGATCGAGGCGAGGTCCGGCCGCTCCTCGCGCAGCGTCCGCCCGAAGCGCAGGTGATAGCCGTCCCGCTCGATATCGCGCAGATGGCAGGCTTGGCCCAGCGCGGTGAAGCGCTCGCCCGGGATGCCGTCCCAGCTCTCCGGCACCCAGGCCAGCCTGGCGGCCGGGACCTGGGCGATCAGGCCGGCGATTTCGTCCGGCATGCCAGCAAGCTCGGCCAGGATCTGCATGATGCGCCTCGTCACGATTCCGGCGCGATTATCGCCAGAGCAAGCAGCGGCGCCAGAGCGAACTTGTCCCGATTGTCCCGGTCCAAGGGACCCGCCTTGCATCCAGCCCCGTC
>DASYRS010000450.1:0-2303 GCA_036004205.1 Dongiaceae bacterium | reverse complement strand
CTAGAGGAATCGCTGTTCAGTCCGGTCGACGACCGCGACGAACTGGCCGAGATATCGACCGTGCGGCGGGAACTGACGGAGCTGCGCCACGCGGTGGCGCCGCTGCCGGATATCTGCCAGCGCCTGTTGCGCTTCGACGTGCCGGTCATCGACCCGCATTCGCACCCTTATTTCCGCGATGTCTACGATCACTGCGTCATCCTGCTGGACCGGATCGAGCAGTTGCGCGAAGGCGTGAAGACGGTGGTGGAAACCAAGATGCTGCTGTCCAGCACGCGCCAGAACGAAGTGATGCGCATGCTCGCCGCCTGGGCCGCCATGCTCGCCGTCCCGACCGCGATCGCCGGCATCTATGGGATGAACTTCGAGCATATGCCGGAGTTGAGCTGGCACTATGGATATTTCATCGTGCTCGGCGCCATCGCCGTCATTTGCGCGCTGCTTTATTGGCGCTTCAAGAAAGCCGGGTGGCTGTAAGCCCATTTTCTACGCTGAACTGTCGACCAGTTCGGCGGAAAATGCTCCGGGCTACATGAAGAAGGGCACCAGCGTCGAGACCAGGCTGTTCAAAGGCTCCCAGTTCTTCGGTGGCGATCGCAGCAGGCTGTCCTTGCGATAGACCGCCGGAAGATCGATGAGCGCGGCAGTCGCGCCCTCGGCCGCGTTGTAGGCCTTGATCATCTCGTTGGCGATCGCGGCATAGCCGATGGCCGATGGATGCATGTTGTCGAGGCCCGCGATCCCGCCTTGGAACTTCAACAGCGAGGAGGCGAAGGGCAGGTTGGTGATGCGCTTCACCAGCTTTCCGGCCTTCTTGACCTGGACCGAGCGGCTGTCGCCGTAGTGCTTGGAATCATATTGCTCGATGCTCGCATAGAGATCGACGGGCACCAGCTTGATGGGCGTCGCCGCCAGCTCGGCTTGGATCGCCTTCACCGCCTCGTCATTGGCGGTCTTGATCACCTGGTCATAGGCCTTCATCGCTTTTGGCGTGATCGGCGCGCGCAAGGCGACCTTGGTCGAGTACTCGCTATAGTATTTGCCATTGAGGGCCTTGCGCGTGGCGTTCGACATGAAATCCACATCGTGATAGGGCGCCAGGTTCGGCACCGCGCGCGGCCGGATGAGGGTGTTGAAATAGACGAATTTCAAATCGTTCCTGAGATTCGCCGCCAGGAACTGGCCGAGGCGCCGCGCCTGGCGCACGATCTCCTGTGCGCCGGCGCAGGTGGCGAAATCCAGATCGGTGTTGTCATACGCCCCCAGCATGCCGAAGCGGAACAGGCCCTCATTGGCGCCGATATTGACCAGCAGCCGCTCGGGCAGGCGGGATGCGACCTGCTCCAGCTGGGATAGCTGGGACGTCTCCGCAAAGGCGGTGCCGCCGTTGGGGTCGAGCAGGAAGGCATCGTTGATGCTGAACCAAAGGCGCGCCGCGGCACCGAGCTCGAAATTGTCGGAGGCCTGGAGCTGTCCGAAGGCGGCCCGCGCCTCCGCGCGCGCATCGCCGCCGCGCCGGTCGAACATGTCGGACCAGTCGGCGCCCGCGCAGGACAGGTTGTCGTGGAACAACGGCTTTGCCTTGGGCTTGGCGGTCAGCCAGGCCTTGGCGTTCTTCATCACCGCCGATTGCAGGGAGAACAACGAGGTGATGCCCTCTCGCGCCATCGCTTCCAGATCGAACAGAACTTCGCGCGGATAGACCGGCCGGGTCATCGGCAGGCCGACGGCTTCGACGAATTGCTGCACCGGCGAAAGGGCCGCCAGCTCGTCGCGAATGGTGAGCGAGCGCACGCCGTTGGACATGGAATCGCCGATCGCCATGACGGGCGGACGCAGGTACCCGACCAGCGCCAGATGGTTGGGCGGCAGGATCATTGGCGCAATCTCCCCTTAACGCCGTCGTCCCCAAGCTCCCCCGATGCACTGCCGAGTCACAGCGCATTGACTTCGAACTGTAACCAGCGACTCCGCGCGGGGCAATGCGGGCGCCCGAGTCGCGTCTCAGATATTCCGGTTGAGAACGATCGAGGTCGTCAGGTCCGCGACCATTTCATGGGACGAAATGCGATCGCGCAGCGCATTCACGCGATCGGTCGTGGCGGCGGCGAGCTCGACCAGCAGATCGATATCGCCGGTGAGGGAGGTGCAGGAGTGCACTTCGGGCATGCGCCGCAGCAGCGCGATCAGGCCGGGCGCAGGCGTGCTCTTGAGCCGGACAAACAGATAGGCCGAGACATTTGAACCGCCATCGGCGATGTCGGCGTGATAGCCGCGGATGATTCCGTCGGCCTCCAGCCGTG
>DASYRS010000449.1:0-2557 GCA_036004205.1 Dongiaceae bacterium | reverse complement strand
GGAGCCAGCCTGAGTTTTCCTATGATGACCTGGGCGACCTCGCCGTCAAGAACATCGCCCAGCCGGTGCGCGTTTACCGGGTCAGCCGGCTGCCGGCGGCGATCGCTCGAATGCCAGTGCGCCGGCGCCGTGCCGGTGCGGCCTTGCGGGCCGGCAGCGCGGCCGCCCTCGTCGTCGGCGCGGCGGCCGGCGCGCTCGCCGTCGCATTCTATCTGGGCCTTGTGCCGCTGCCGACCTGGCAATCCGGCCCGGGCAAGGAGGCGTCGGGCTTCACGAACCCCTCGATCGCGGTCTTGCCGTTCGGCAATCTGAGTGGGGACCCGACGCAGGACTACTTCGCCGAGGGCATCACCGAGGATGTGACCCTGGCGCTCGGACGCTTCTCGGACCTCTCGGTGGTGGCGCGCGAAGCCGTGCAGCAATACAAGGGCAGGGCGCTGAAGCCGGGCGAGCTCAATGCGGAGCTCGGCGTTCGATATGCGCTGCAAGGCACGGTACGCCGGGATGGGGATCGCGTGCGGGTCACGGCGACGCTCAGCGACGCGATGACCGGTGTGCAATTGTGGGCCGACCGCTATGACGGCGAATTGAAGGACGTCTTCGCGGTCCAGGACGACGTCACGCAGAAAGTCGTGGGCACGCTCGCGATCAAGCTCGACGACATCGAACGGCAGCGTTCCCTCGCGAAGCCGCCTGAGAACCTGCAGGCGTACGACTATCTACAGCGCGGCTGGGAATACTATCGCCGCAACACGCGCGCGGATAACCGCGAGGCGCGCAAGCTGTTCGAGCAGGCGATCGCGCTCGATCCCAACTATGCCTACGCCTATGTCGGCCTTGCCTCGACTCGGATCGCGACGGTGACGGGGGGATGGACGGAACAGGTCGCCGAAGCGCTGAACGAGGCGGAGCAGCTGGCGCAAAAGGCCCTTGAGCTGGACAGCAGCAATGCAGCGGCGCATGCGGCCCTGGCGGACGTCCACCTCAATCGCCGGCAATATGATCTTGCCCGCGCGGAAGACGATCAGGCGATCGCGCTCAACCCGAACGACGCGTGGAGCCACGCCTCGCGCGCTGGCGTGCTGGTCTATGTCGGCGAGCCGGAGGAGGCCATCAAGTCCTTCGAGATCGCGATGCGGCTCAACCCCACCATGGACATCCTGCGGCAATACTCGGTCAGCTGGGCCTACTACCTGGTGGGGCGCTATGACGAAGCGGCGCGATTGGCTGAAGCCGGCACAAGTCTCAGTCCGGCGGACTACTTCAATTATTCCTGCCTCGCCGCATCCTACGCGCAGCTTGGCCGCATGGAAGATGCCGCGAGCGCCGCGCGGGGAACGCTGCATGCCTGGCCGTTCTTCCGCATCGACGCCTTTGTGGCGCAATTCAGGCGCGAAGCCGACCGCACCGCCATTACCGAAGGCCTGCGCAAGGCGGGTTTGAAGTAGCGCAAGCTCAACTCAAGCCCACCACCGGGATCGCCGCGCCGTGGATGGCGCGCGCGGCGGGGGAGCAGAGGAACAGCAGCACATCGGCGAGCGCTTCCGGCGCGACCCACTTCTTCGGGTCCGCCTTGGGCATCGCGGCGCGGTTCTGCGGCGTGTCGATGATGCTGGGCAGCACGCAATTGACGTTGATGTTATGGCCGCGCAGCTCCGCCGCCATGGATTCGGTGAGGCGGATGACGGCGCTCTTCGAGGCGATATAGGCGGCCATCTCCGCCTTGCCGCTGAGGGCCGAATAGGCACCGATATTGACGATCTTGCCGCCGCCCGCCTTCAGCATGTGCGGCACCACGGCGTGGCTCATGCGCAGGACCGAGCCGGCATTCAGCTCCATCATGAAATTCCATTTGTCGGCCGGAACCTCGTGCACCCGTTCGCCCATCTGGAAACCGCCGGCGAGGTTGCACAAGGCATCGATCCGGCCGAAGCGCGAAAGCGTCGCGCCGGTCGCGGCCGAGATCGAGGCTGGGTCGGCGAGATCGACGCGCTGGCGCAGCACATCGCCCGCGCCCGCCGCCTGGACCTTGGCGAGCGATGCGTCGTTGAGGTCGAGCAAGGCGAGATTCGCGCCCGCCGCGGCGAAGGCGGCCGCCACGGCCGCGCCCAGATTGCCGGCGGCGCCGGTGATCATCACGGTCTGGTTCCCGAAATCCATGTGCAACTCCTTGACGACCTTGTTCGCAATCGCTCCCATCCGGAGCGCAGTCAGCAGGCGCCACGCAATTTCATGCGGCGGTGCGCCAGCGCCGGCGCACGCGACAGCGCCACCGCTCGCGCCAGCTCATCCGGTCCAGCAGCGCTCGCCGTAAGCGCTTGCGACCGGGTCTGCTGCGGGATGGTCGATGGCCGATTGATCGCAACCGGCCCTGGCGTTCGCAAGCGGAATGAGAGAGGGCGGGGAGGAAATTGGTGGACCCGATCAGAGCGGCCACCAAAAAGCTAACATCTTGTTCTAGCTCTAGACTAACGACCCCAAAAGGACTTTATGTCTCACCTTAGTGTACCCCCTTATACGCCATCTCTCTTACTGATACTATGGGCAGACTTAGGGT
>DASYRS010000448.1:0-4483 GCA_036004205.1 Dongiaceae bacterium | reverse complement strand
GTGCCGATCGCCAAGGAGATCTTCGACCGCCTGATGACGGAGCCGAACCAGATCGCGCGCCAGCGCCAGGACGTGCACGTCACCGCCGCCGATCTGCTGGCCGTGCCCAAGGGCGACATCACCGAGAACGGCCTCGCCACCAACATTTCGGTCGGCATCGCCTACCTCGAGGCCTGGCTGCGCGGCACCGGCTGCGTGCCCCTGCACAATTTGATGGAAGACGCCGCGACCGCGGAGATTTCCCGCGCCCAGGTCTGGCAATGGCTGAAGCATGGCGCGCGGCTGAAGGACGGGCGGCGCGTCGAGCGTTCCTTGTGCGAGGCGATCATCGCCGGCGACCTCACCAAGCAGCGCGCGCTGATGGGCCAGGCATACGCCCGCAGCAGGTTCGAAGAGGCCGCCAAGCTGTTCGCGGACCTGATCTTCGCGGACGAGTTCCCGGAATTTCTGACGCTGCCGGCCTATGAGCGCATTGTCGGCTGACCGCCCCCAATCGTCATGGCAAGGCTTGGCCTTGCCATCCACGGGTTTGTCTGCAACAGACTAGATATTAGCCGATCGAGCGTCGGCCGGGATACTCGTGGATGCCAAGGCCAGGCCTTGGCATGACGATGGTGGGGTGTCGATGAGCAGTGCAACGACTCTGACCAATGAGCTTCTTCAGGGCACCATCAGCGGCGGCTTCGATGCGGATGCCATGGGCGCTGCGCTCGCGGAGCTCGACCGTCAGCCCATCGATCCTCTGACCAAGGGTTTTCCCGCCGGACATGCAGCGCTGCCCTTGGGCGACATCGGCGCGCAAGGCTGGAACCTGCTGGCGGGCGATCTGCCGGCGCCGGTTGCGGTCATGCGCAAGTCGGCGCTGGCGCACAATGCGCGCTGGATGCGGCATCTGCTGGAGAAGTTCGGCCTGCAGCTCGCGCCCCATGCCAAGACCACGATGACGCCGCACCTCTGGGCGCAGCAGGCGGCGCACGGAAGCTGGGGCCTCACCGTCGCGACGGTGCAGCAGGCCGAGGTCGCGGCGGCTTTCGGTTGCCGCAACCTGCTGATCGCCAACCAGGTGACCGGCCGAGCCCAAGTGCGCGGCATCGTCGAACTCACGCGCACGCACGATGATCTGCATCTCCATGCGCTGGTGGATTCACAGGCGGGGCTGAAGGCGCTGTCCGACGACATCGCCGCCGCCAAGACCGAGCGGCCGATCAACGTTCTGCTGGAATTGGGCTTCAAGGGCGGCCGCACCGGCTGCCGTACCTTGGAGGAGATCGACGCCCTGCTGGACGAGTTGCCCAGCCATCAGGGGCGCGTGCGTCTCGCGGGGATGGCCGGGTACGAAGGCCAGATCGCGACGCCAAGCGGCGCGGAAGACGGCGCGGGGGTCGAAGCCTATTTCGATCGCTTCGCCGAAGCCGTGCAACTCGCCGACCGGCGCAACGCCTTCATGACCGACCAGGTGATCCTCACCGCCGGCGGCAGCTCCTATTACGACATCGTCGGCCGACGCCTGAAGCAGATCGCGCTGCGCAAGCCGACGGTGAAGATCCTGCGCAGCGGCTGCTACGTGACGCACGATTGCGGCACCTATGTCGAGCATCTCGAGGAGATGAAGCGCCGCGATCCGGCGGTCGCGAAAGACCTCGGCCTGCTGGAGCCGGCCTTGTTCGTATGCTGCCTGGTGCAATCGATTCCGGAACCGGGCCTCGCGCTGCTCACCATGGGCAAGCGCGATGTCGGATTCGATCTCCATCTGCCGCAGCCGGTCTGGCGCCATCGCGCCCACGCAACGCCGCAACCGGAGCCGACGCCAAAGGACTGGAAGATCACCAAGCTGAACGACCAGCACGCCTATCTGAATGTGCCGGCGAAGGCTGACATCGCGGTCGGCGACCTCATCTGCTGCGGGATTTCGCATCCCTGCACGACCTTCGACCGCTGGCGCCTGATTCACGTGGTGGATGACGGCTGGACGTCGCTCGGCGCGGTCGCGACTTTCTTCTAGAGCTGCGCTGGTCGCATTTTCTGCGCCGAACCGGCATCCACTTCGGCGGAAAATGCTTCAGGTCGTCGCCACCAGCAACTCCTCGGTATTGTTCGTCGGGCGCAGGCCGTCCGTTCTGCCCGCGAAGTAGCGCTCACCAAGAGCGGCGGCCGATACGTGCCGGACGTTCCTGAAGCCGGCATCGCGGGCCAGGGTCAGCATTTCCGGCGGCGTGAAGAAGCTGATGAAGGGCGTTCCGCTGGCGCGCGACCCTTTCTCCGCGGCCTCGAGGCCGGGCCGCACCTCGGGGTCCGCGAGTTCGATCGGCAGCAGGAACGACATGGCGAGCGTGGATCCTGAAGCGAGCGCCGCAACCTGGCGCAAGGTTGCCGCGATCGCGTCCCTGGTGAGGTACATGCTGACGCCGGTGGAGGCCACGATTGCTGGCCGGCTTGCATCGAAGCCCGATGCCAGCAGCCGCTCCCACCAGGAGCCGCCTGCCTCGAAATCGACCGGCACCAGCCGCAGCCACTCCGGGATGCCGAAGCCGAGCTCGACCAGGCGCCGCCGCTTCCAGGCCTGCGGACCGGGCCGGTCGACCTCGAAGATGCGCAGGCGAGAGGCGATGTCCGGCCGGCGCTGGGCAAAGGTATCCAGGCCGGCGCCAAGAATGACGTACTGGCGAACGCCGTGGCCGGCCTGTTCCTCGACCAGATCTTCGATGAAGCGGGCACGGGCCAGGATGGAGGCACGGAACAGGCTCATGCGCTGCGGGTCCATGTCCGGGCGCTGGCGCCAGCCTTCGTCCGGTGCCACCAGCTTGAGGCCGATGTCGTCCTCGAACACGTGGGGCGGCGCATCCGCCTCGACGTGCATCGCCCGCCACAGGGCAACCCGCACCGCCGTACTGTCCGCCGCCGCGTTTCGCTCGTCAGGCATGATGCTCTGCCTCCTTTCGATGAGATGGTATCGGTCCGAGCCTAGTTGGGGGCGGTGCCGGCGTTCCTCTGCGAGATGCCGCGCTCGGCCCACCAATCCTGCAGCTGCAGCTTCCAGTAGGTGAGTTGTGCCGCGATCGGTCCCAACATCCCGCCGTTCCACGCGAGTCCGAAGGGTGCGAACAGTCGGTAACGGTCGTCACCGTCGGCGATTGCGTTCGCGATCAGGCAGCCCGCGGCCGCGGTCGTGTTGAGGCCATGGCCGCCGAACGCGGTGCAATACCACAGGCCTTCGTCCAGTCTCCCGACCTGCGGCATGTGATGGCGGGCATAGGCCATCAGGCCCGACCAGGCGCTCTCGATCTTGAGGCTCGATAGCTGCGGATAGACTTCGATCATGTCCCGCCGCAGCAGCGCCGCCAAATCGCGCGGATCGCGCGTGCGGGCGGTGATGCGGCCGCCCCATATCAGCCGCCCGTCGATTGTGCGCCGGTAATAGTCGCCGGCGCGGCGGTCGTCGCTGACACACATGGGCGTCGCGATGGCGCGGTCCAGCAGCGCGGCGTCGGGCTCGCTCGCCATCGCGTAGGTCGCGATCGGCAGCATGGCGTGGCGCAGCTCCGGCACCACGCGTCCGGTATAGCCGCCGGTGCACAACACAACATGATGCGCGCTGACCTTGCCGCGCGGCGTCGCGATCATGTGCGAGGTGCCGAAGCGCGCGGTGGACAGAGCGGGCGAGTTCTCGAACACCTTGCCGCCCAGCCGCTCGATCTCGCGCGCCATCGCCAGCGCGTAATCGAGCGGCTGCATGGCGAAGGCCGATGGCTCTACGATCGATTCGAAATAAAGCGGGCTCTTCAGCAGCGCGCGGGTCTCTTCGATGCCGAGCACCTTGAGATCGAGCCCCAGCGTCGCCATCCGGTCGCGATAGTCTTCCAGTTCCGCGCGCGCCGGGACACGGCGTGCCGACATGTGCCCACGGCGCTTGGGATCGACCGGCGTGCCGAAGGCGGCAAGGTTGTCGGCCACATAATCGACACCATCGCGGGACAGTTCCAGCAGCTCGCGCGCGGTTTCCGCACCCGCCTGGCGCGCGATCTTGTCATACCCGATGGCATAGCCCGGTGCGCAGAATCCGCCGTTGCGGCCGGATGCCCCCCAGCCGATGCGCCGGCCTTCGATGAGCGCGACCGAATGCCCGCCCCGCGCCAGCTCCAGCGCGATGGTGAGGCCGGCGAGCCCGCCGCCGACCACCGCGGTGCCGACCGCGATCGTGCCGTCGAGAAAGGGGCGTTCATTCCGGTCCACGCGTAGGCGCGCGTAGTGGCAATCGACGTAATCGCTCATTGTTCGGCAACCCCTTCCCCCCTGGCGGGGGAAGGTTGCGATGGGGGGTGCCGCCGCACGAGCGTAGACGAGCTACTATGAACGGCTCGATGATTGAAAGCAGAGGAGTTCCACTCGCCCCCACGACTGTGCGGCGGCACCCCCCATCCAACTGCGGCTAGGCTCGCTTTGCTCGCTAAGCCTTCGTATCCTTCCCCCACAAGGGGGGAAGAGG
>DASYRS010000447.1:0-2101 GCA_036004205.1 Dongiaceae bacterium | reverse complement strand
GGACTCGCACGATGCCGCGCACGCGATCGGTTATCCGGTGATCCTGATCCGCTACCTTGCGACCCTGTTCGGCGGGGCGATGTGCGGCCTGGCAGGCGCCTACATGTCGCTCGCCTATTCGACCAGCTGGGCGGAGAACATGACCGCGGGTCGCGGCTGGATCGCGCTGGCGCTGGTGGTGTTCGCGACCTGGCGGCCGGTCTGGCTCCTGGTCGGGGCCTATCTGTTCGGCGGCATCATGTATGGCTCGCTGGCGATCCAGGCGGCCGGCGCGATCAATCTGTTTGGCCATCCGCTGGTCGTGCCCTCGCAGCTGGTCTCGGCCCTGCCGTATCTGGCGACCATCGCCGTGCTGGTGGTGATTTCGCGCGACCGGGTGAAGATCCGCCTGAACGCCCCGGCCTGCCTGGGGCGGCCGTTCCACGCGGCGGGGTAACGGAGAATCCCTGGCTTAGATCAGGAAACTTTGCGACATTTGGTACAACGAACACGGGGAACAAGGAGGCAAACCCATGGAACGCAGGACATTCAACAAGCTGCTCAGCGCCAGCCTGTTGGCGGGCGCGGCACCGACCATCATCGGCCGGGCGAAGGCGGCCGATCCGCTCGGCATCGGCTACATCTATGTCGGCCCGGTCGAGGATTTCGGCTGGACCCACGCGCACGACGTCGCGCGCAAGGCGGTCGAAGCGGAGCTCGGCGACCAGGTGAAGACGACCTATGTCGAGAGCGTGAAGGAGGGCCCGGATGCCGAGCGCGTGATCGCGGAGCTGGCGAGCAAGGGCAACAAGCTGATCTTCACCACCTCGTTCGGCTACATGAACCCGACGCTGAAAGTGGCGAAGCGCTTCCCGGACGTGAAGTTCGAGCACGCCACCGGCTATAAGCGCGACGTCAACGTCAGCACCTACAACATCCGCTTCTACGAGGGGCGCTATGTGCAGGGCGTGATCGCCGGCCATCTCTCCAAGTCGGGGATCGTCGGCTATATCGGTTCGGTTCCGATCCCGGAAGTGGTGATGGGCATGAACGCCTTCATCCTCGGCATGCGCTCGGTCAATCCCAAGGCGCGCATGAAGATCGTGTGGGTGAATGCCTGGTACGACCCGGGCAAGGAAGGCGATTCCGCCAAGGCACTGATCGACCAGGGCGCCGACGTGATCGCGCAGCACACCGATTCCGGCGCGCCGCTGCAGGTGTGCCAGCAGCGCAACGTCGTCGGCTTCGGCCAGGCCAGCGACATGATCAGCCTGGCGCCGAAGGCGCAGCTGACCGCTTCGGTCGACCATTGGGCGCCGTATTACGTCCAGCGCGCCAAGGACGTGATCGGCGGCACCTGGAAGAGCCAGGACGTCTGGGGCGGGTTCGCCTCCGGCATGCTGATCATGGCGCCCTACGCGAACATGCCGGACGACGTGGCGGCCGCCGGCAAGGCGGCGGAAGCCGGGATCGCAGCCGGCAACATCGTGATCTTCCAGGGCCCGATCAAGGACCAGAGCGGCGCCGACAAGGTGCCGGCCGGAACCGCGCTGGACGACGGCGCGATCGCCGGCATGAACTGGCTGGCCGACGGGATCGACGGACAGATTCCCAGCTAGGCGCCAAATACCATTTCCCCCTCCCCCGTGTCGGGGGAGGGGACTCTGTATTTGAGTAATCTGGATTCGATTGCATGTCCGATATCGACGCGACGATTGCGCGGCTGCCGAAGGTGGAGCTGCACATCCATATCGAAGGCAGCCTGGAGCCGGAACTTATGTTCGCTCTGGCGCGGCGCAACAACGTGCGCCTCGCCTACCCCGACGTGGAAGCGCTGCGGCGCGCTTATGCCTTCACCAACCTGCAGGACTTCCTCGACCTCTATTACCAGGGCAT
This sequence comes from Dongiaceae bacterium, assembly GCA_036004205.1. Classification (GTDB taxonomy): domain Bacteria; phylum Pseudomonadota; class Alphaproteobacteria; order Dongiales; family Dongiaceae; genus Dongia_A. The sequence continues at coordinate 226 of DASYRS010000447.1, read as the reverse complement.
GTCGGTGCTGCTGCGCGAGATCGATTTCTACGACCTGGCGATGGCGTATTTCCGCAAGGCGGCGGCGCAGAACGTGCGCTATGTGGAGTTCTTCTTCGATCCGCAAGGTCACACATCGCGCGGCGTCTCGTTCGAGACCGTGGTTGCCGGGCTGACCCGCGCCCGGGCGGATGCGGAGGCGCAGCTGGGTGTGCGATCGCGCATGATCATGTGCTTCCTGCGCCAT
>DASYRS010000446.1:0-7693 GCA_036004205.1 Dongiaceae bacterium | reverse complement strand
ACTGGCGCGCCAGCAGCGCATCCAGCGAGATCGCGCCCGGTCCGCGCGCCAGCAGGAAGCCGAGCAGCGCGATCCAGACGACATGATCCGGCCAGCTCATCGGATAGACGAAGGTCTGGATGAAGAGAGCCATGCCGATCAGCGGCAGCGTGGCGAGGCGCGTCAGCAGCCCGGCGAGAATCAGCGCCGGCATCGACAGTTCGACGGCGGTCGCCAGGTACGCCATCGGCGCCGCCGGCAGGAACGGCAGGTTCCTCAGATACTCGTCCTGGAACAAGGCGATGGTCAGGTCGAAATTGGCAAGCTTGGTCGAAGCCGCGCGCCAGAAGATGGTGGCGATCGAGGCCCGCGCCAGCAGCGCGATCACGCTGTGCGGGATCCTGTTGGCAAGGTCGCGGAAGCGGCGTGCATGGTGGACGATGGCGGTCATGGCATCACCTTTGTTGGCTGATTGTCGGTTGGTTCGGATTGGGCGCGGCATGCGCCGGATGCAGGTCCACGTCGATGACCGCGCCGGCCATCAGCAGCGGCAGCAGGCATTGCATGGCATCGAAGGAGGCGGTGTGCGCGCCCGCGGCCGCGCCCGCCTGCCGCAAGGTCGCGCCATCCCGCAAGGCGTGCTCGAAGGCGAAGACCGCCGGGCTCAGCCGCTGCGCGGTGGTGCGCCCCTGCTCGGGACAGAGCCGCAGCCGCGTCGCCCGCGGCAAGGGCGGTGGCGCGCCAGCCGCATCGTGACCCAGCAGGGCGTTGCGCCAATGATCGGCCGGATGGTCCAGGTCGAGCCACTGCCAGGCCGGATGAAGGACCAGCGTCAGATCCGGATGGGCGCGCAGCAAGGGCGGCGGCAGGCAGCAGGCGCCGATGCTCGGCACGGCTGGCGCGCGCTCGCTCAAGCTGAGCGCCAGCTCCAGCCGTGCCAGATCGACCAGCGCCGCGGTGGCGCGGCCATAGCGATGCCGCGCCAGGAAGTCGGGCAGCTGGCCAAGATCGTTCCTGCCGCCGGGTGAGCGCCGCAAATCGCTCAGCAACTGGCGGAAGGCTGAAGCACCCAGCGCCCGCTCGAGGCCAGAGAAATCCTCGGCCTGGATGGCAACCGCTTTGGCCGGGATGCCGCGTGTCGTGGCGACTGGCGCGCTCGGCGGCATGCAATATTCCGCGCGGATCGACGCCAGGATGTGCTCGGCCGTCGGGCCGGCGATTCCATGATGCACGCAGTCGCGGAAATCGATTCTGGTCGTCACGGCGAACACCTGGCGCAAAAGGTGCGGAACAGCGCGGCGGCGATCCGGGATCGCCGATCCGCGCCGCTGGTTGATGGCCTCAGCTCTGCTTCGGCTCGAGGCTGCCGCCATTGATCTTGGTGCAGGTGCCGGCCGGGACATAGATCCAGGCATCGCTCTTGCCGGCGGCGGTCACCTGGCCGGCGCAGGAATTGCCGGCGGACTGGCAATCGTTCTGGCCGGCGGCGGCGACGCCAAAGCATTTCTCGTTGTCGGCGGCGGCGGCACCGCTGGCGCCGATCATCGGGGCGGCGAGGGCGGCGGCAACAGCGCCGGCAAGAATCAGGGTGGTCTTCATGGTCGGGGTCTCCTCAAGCATGGGGGATGAAGCGCGATCGGCGGGCGATGCGATGCACCCGCCGTCATCCCAAGCTAGCGACCCCGCGCAGTCCGCTAAAATGCCGTGTTGGCATCCGATCCATAATGCCACGGCATCGGGAAAGATGGGCGATCACAATAGCTTGAAGTGCGCGAAGCCACCCTCTGCGCAAACGGAACAACCCGGCGCGCAAGGCCGGCGCGCCGGGTCACGAGGCCGGATGGGTGGAGCGTTCAGCCCTGCTTGGGCTCGAGGCTGCCGCCGTTGATTTTCTGGCAGGTGCCGGCGGGCACGTAGATCCAGGCATCGCCCTTGCCGGCATCGGCCACCTGGCCGGCGCAGGAATTGCTGGCGGTCTGGCAATCGTTCTGGCCGGGGGCGGCGACGCCAAAGCATTTTTCGTTATCGGCGGCCTGGGCGGAGATCATGAGCGGGCCGGAGATGGCGGCCGCGACGGCGGAAGCCAGAAGCAACGCGTTCTTCATCGTCGAAACTCCTTTGCGGTCGAGGGGCGGGTGGACGCCGCAGCGCGTCGCCTGTCTTCTATACGCCTGATCCATGGAAATGGACGGCCGGGCCGGGCGCTTTCTTCCGGATCGATCGACGCAAGTCTGACGGAATCGCCTAGGCCCCGGCACTCACAAGCGCGTGAGGCTCGCCCGATTTGTCAGGGCTTGCCGACCACCAGGCAATCCAATCCGGCCTCTTTCATCGCGGTACAGCGCTCCTGGGCCGCGGCGACGGTCTCGAACGGGCCGGTCTGCACGCGATAGAACGTGCCCTTGGTGCCCAGATCGGCCGATTCCACCATCGCCGTCAGGCCGGTCAATTGGGCGGAATACTTGCCGGAGAGCTGCTTCCAGGCATCCCAGGCGGCCGCTTCGCTCGGCATGGAGACGAGCTGGATGCGCACGCCCGATGGCTTGGCCGTCGGATCGGCGGAAGCCGGCGCCGCTTCCGGCGCCTGCGCGCTGGCGACCTTGGTCGTGCTGTCCGACGCCTTCGCGGCGGTGTCGCCACCGGCGGGCTTGGCGGTGGTCGTGGGCGTCGTGCTCGTCGTCGTGGCCGGCTTGGTGGTGGTGGTTGTCGCGGCGCTGGTGGTCGAGGGTTTCGCGGCGGTCTCCGTCACGGCCGGCTTGGCGGCGGTCGCGGCGGAGGTCGATGTCTTGGTCTTTGCGGTCGCATCCGCGGCCGGCTTGGCCGCCGCTTCCTCGGTCACCGCGGGCTTGCTGCTCGCCGCCGCGACTGCGTTCTGCTGGCTCGCGTTCATGCGCTTCAGCACCGCGTCGCGATTGGCCTCGGCCACCGTGCGGCGGGTGCCGCCCGGCAACGCGGTCACCGCCTTGGACAGCCAGTCATAGGCCTTCACATTGTCGACCGGAACGCCCAGCCCCATCGCGTACATCAGGCCAAGCTGCGCCTGCGCCTCGGGATAGTTGCCGTTCGCCGCCTTGGTCATGAGGTCGATGCCCTGCGGCACGCCGTCCACCGGGCCGTGGCCTTCGAGATAGATCTTCGCCAGCTGATATTGCGCGGCCGGATCGCCGCTTGCCGCCAGCGGCTGGAATTCAGAGATCGCCTTCGGATAATCGCCGACGGTCACCGCCGCGACGCCCTCGCTCATGCCGGCCAGCGCGGGTGCCGCCCAAGTCAACAGCGCACCCGACATCACAACCGCCACGCACAGGATTCGACTCATGTTTGCACCCCTGAGCACCCCCGACGCCCTTGAATCATAAATGATTCGTCCGAGTCGCGGCCAGGGGGCGGCAAAGGATGGCAGCTAGGCCTCGGTCGGCGCGGTAAATCCAGCGGTTGCGGACTCCTTCCGCGCCTGTCGTGCAGGATCAAATCCCAAAACCTTTAAGGAATGGCTAACCATGAATCGTAACCACGAATGGTTAGCCGGCGCGTCTGCCCCGGGCCTCCAAGAGGAGATCCAGGACAAGCGCGCCGGCTGGCCGGACAGCCCCGCTGGCTGCGATGAAAGCGGGACTACCGACCCTGGATCAGTGCGCCGTCCACCCGCCATCGACCGGCAGGGCGGTGCCGGTAATGGACTGCCCCGCCTCGCCCGCGAGGAAGACCGCGAGGGCGCCGATCTCCGAGGATTGCGCGAACCGCTTGTTGGGCTGCTGCGCCAGCAGGACGTCCTTGATCACCTGCTCGCGGGAGATGCCGTGCGATTTCGCCTGGCCGTCGATCTGCTGCTCGACCAGCGGGGTCCAGACATAGCCGGGACAGATCGCGTTGGCGGTCACGCCGAATTCGGCGCCTTCCAGCGCCACCGTCTTGGTGAGGCCGATGATGCCGTGCTTGGCGGCCACGTAGGCCGACTTGAAGGGCGACGCGACCAGGCCGTGGGCGGACGAAATGTTGATGATGCGGCCCCAGCCGCGCGCCTTCATGCCGGCGAAGCTGGCGCGGATCGCGTGGAACGCCGACGACAGGTTGAGCGCGATGATCGCGTCCCACTTCTCCGGCGGGAAGCTCTCGATCGGCGCCACATGCTGGATGCCGGCATTGTTGACGAGGATGTCGATCTTGCCGAAGCGCGCCTCCGCCGCGGCGATCATGCCGGCGCAGGCCGTGGGCTCCATCAAATTGGCCGGCAGATAGATCGCCTCGGCGCCATGCTCGCCGCGAATGCGCTGCAGCTCAGTTTCGATCTGGCTTGCATCGCCCAGGCCGTTCATCACGACGCTGGCGCCGGCCGCCGCCATCTGTTCCAGGATGCCGAGGCCGATGCCGCTGGTCGACCCGGTCACCAGCGCCACCCGTCCCGCGAGCGCGCGGACGCCGCTCAGCCGGCCTTCGGTCGTGGCCGATGCCGATCGCTGGGTTTCAAGCATGTTCATGGGTCATCGATCCTTCGTTTGCCATTTCATGGATGAGGACGCCGCTCAGCGCATCGACCTCGCACTGCCAGGGCTCCTGGTCGATGACGCCCCGGACATAGTCGTAGCCGGCCTGCCAGCGCGCACCGATGCCCTCCGCGCTGAAATCGATGTCCTTGGTGTGGTCCTCGTGACTGAGGCGTGGCGCTAGCAGCCGGACGAGATGCATGGTCGTGCCGCAGCCATAGGACGCCAGCTCGGCCACCATCGGATCTTCGCCCAGATCTTTCGGGAGGCGCGCCGCCAGCTCGCGCACGACATGCCGCAGGCGATGCAGCTGCTGTTGCCGCGCGACATGGCTCAATCCCCGGCTGGAATATTGGATGTCCTTCTGCCGGTTCATCACCTGCCAGAGCGTCTCCGGCACCGCGCCGTGCGGCTGCCACAGATCGACGGTGAAGATCAGGCCGTCGCGTCGCGGCTTGTCGTCGAACACCACCTCGATCGGCGTGTTGGAATAGACGCCGCCGTCCCAATAGAGCTCGCCGTCGATCTCGATCGCCGGAAAGGCCGGCGGCAGCGCACCCGACGCCATGATGTGGGGAACATCCAGCCTCATATCGCGGCTGTCGAAATAGCGCATCTCGCCGGTTCCCACATTGACGGCGCCGACGGTGACGCGCATCGCGCGGCTGTTGAGGCAATCGATATCGATCAGGTCCGCCAGGGTGGCCTTCAAGGGATCGGTCCCGTAATACGCGGCGAGCCCGGGTCCCGCGGGATAGTGGATGCCCCAGAGCGCGTTGGGATTGGGCTGGAAAAAGCCGGGCACGCCGGTGGCGAGCGTTCCGAAGTTGGCGAACGCATTGCCGAACATCGACAGCCACGACATCTTCAGCGGCGAGCGGTCCCGCACGCGATCCCAGAACTCCTTGAGTCGGTCCAGGCGATCCGCCGGCTTGTTGCCGGCGATGAGCGCGGCATTGATCGCGCCGATCGATGTTCCGATCACCCAATCGGGCTCGATGCCGGCCTCGCTCAGCCCCTGATAGACGCCGGCCTGGTAGGCGCCCAGGGCCCCGCCGCCTTGCAGGACCAGGACGGTTTGCCCGACCGGCTTCCTGCCGGCCGGCGTTGCGGGAAACGGCTGGTTCAGCGCGGCTGGCGGGCGGGTCATGGGCTTCATGGCGACCTCTGATCGGGCAGTCTCAATGCTACGAGAATTGCGCAAAGGAGCGGCCGGGGACATTACCGAGTTCGTATCGGTTCGATGCCGCCACAGCATGCAGGCCGTGAATTCACGTCGCGCGATGGCTGACGAGAGTCTGCTTTAGGCCGATCTGCGAAAGTCGATCAGGGTCGGTGCCACTTCCGGAAAGTGCCAGTTGCGGACATCCACCACCGCGCTCGCCAGCACGGTCGAGCAGACCATCAGGTGCGCTCTGCTTTCTCATCCAGCATCGTGTCGGCAGCCACCACTGCGGCTTCCAGCCTCGCGTCCCGATCCTGCAGGTTCCGGTCGGCGTCTTTGACGTATGCGGTCCTTCGGAGAAATACCAAGGAGTTGACCCACCTCACCGAAAACGACCTCACTGAAAACACACAAAACACCCATCGTGACACATCGCTCCAGGTGGGCGTCATTGCCGGCGGACAGGCAGTGAATATCAGGCTCGTCCTTTCTTTGGAGCTCATGGTTACCTCCGTTGACTCTTTGACGGAACAGTCCGACGCTACTCTCTCTGCCGGGGAGGTGGACATGGCGCCTCCAGCGTTCAAATCGATAGCCGAGCGCGGCGACGCGCGGACCAAAGTCCTTCTCATCGGCAATCATGCGTGTGGAAATCGTGGGGATGGAGCGATCGCGCGAGGCTTGATCGAGGCTCTCGAAGAAGAGCTCCCCGCAGTTGAAATCGTTATGACCAGTCGTTACCCGGTGAGTTCAGCCTTTCTTCTGGGTCGGCCTGTTGAGTCCGATCTTTTCGACAAACTGAAGCTTGGGTCTGGTCGTGTGGGCTCGCTTGCACGCCGTGCGTTGCCATATCAGCTGTTGCTCGCGGTCAAAAATCCGAACGGAACCGCGCACCGCTCCCTTCCTGCTAGCGTGCGAGAGCGTATAGACTATCTGCGCGGGTTCGATGCTGTGATCCAGGTCGGAGGATCTTTCTTCGTAGACTTGTATGGAGTCCGGCAGTTCGAGGCACCCTTTGCTGCCGTGCTGGCGGGGACGCCGCTGTTCCTGCTGGGGCACAGTATGGGGCCGTTGGGTGGTCGCACATACCGAGCTTTCGTTCGGGAGCTGCTTTTGAAGGCTCGGCGCGTCACAATTCGAGAGCCCATCAGTCTTGGCGTGCTGCGAGAGGCTCGGCTGCCTTTAACCAACGTGAAGGACGGCAGTGACACGGCCTGGCTCGTGCGCCGCGCCTCCGCGCATCTCACGGATCGTCGAGGTCGGAAAGGGCGTGTTGCTATTTCCGTGCGAGAACTTGCGCCCTTTCATCACCGACTAAACACTACGCAGGAAGCCTATGAATGCGCATTTGCTCTGTTGGTCGATGCTCTGATCGATGACGGATATGAGGTAGTCGCAGTGTCAACCTGTACGGGGATCGAAAGCTACCATCGCGACGACCGGATAAGTGCCTTGCGGGTTAAGGCACGGGTAAGGCGGTCGGACCGTTTGACGGTAATCATGGACGAGCTGAACGACGTTGAGCTCGGGCAGCTTTTTTCCACATTCGACTTGCTTGTCGGAACGCGACTGCACAGTGCGATCATTGCGCTTAGCTTCGGAACTCCGGCGATCGCAATCAGTTACGAGCATAAATCCCAGGGCACCATGCAGCAGCTGGGTCTGCCAATGTTGACTCAACCTGTTTCGGCGCTTCTCGATGGAACGCTGGTTGAGCATGTTCGCTCGGTTCTCCGCAACATCGACGATGTCGTTGGCATGAGCTTGCAAGCGGTGGCTGCCGAGCGCGCGCGCGCGTCGAGCATGATCAAGGAGCTAACGGAAGATCTCATGGGTCTCGCCAACTCCGCTCGGCAATAGCGTAACGATGCAACCGACTTCAGCGCCTGTTCAGAGCTACGCCCGATACCGGCACGCCAGATTCTGCCTTGCGGGTCAGGGTGAAGTGATTAGTGATTACTTCTTGCGCCTCTTCTCGCGCAGGACCTTCAGCCTGTAGGCAATCATCTGCCGCGCTTGCGCCGAGATCGCGTAGATCGCGATCGCATAGATCAGCATCCCCGCC
>DASYRS010000445.1:0-2554 GCA_036004205.1 Dongiaceae bacterium | reverse complement strand
GGGATCAAGGTCACGAACAAGGCGATCAGCACGATCGCGGGCACTGCGCCACCGGCATATCTGGCGAAGCTCGGGATCGTCACCACCGCGAACAGGAAGATGAGAGTCATGCCCGCCAAGAGGATGCTGAGCGCGATCTCGTTCGGTGTCTTCTGGCGCTTGGCGCCTTCGACCAGGGAAATCATGCGGTCCAGGAACGACGAGCCGGGGCCGGCGGTGATCTTGACTTTGATCCAGTCGCTGAGCACGCGCGTGCCGCCGGTCACCGCCGAGCGGTCGCCGCCCGCTTCGCGGATCACGGGCGCGGATTCACCGGTGATGGCGGATTCATCGACTGAGGCGACGCCCTGCACCACTTCGCCGTCGCCGGGGATGAGGTCGCCCGCCTCCACCAGCACTAGGTCGCCGGCGGCCAGCTGCAAGGCCGAGATCACGGTATGTTTGTCCGACTCGATGCCGAACAGCTGCTTGGCCGGCGCGTGGCTGCGGGTCTGGCGCAGCGCATCGGCCTGGGCCTTGCCGCGCCCTTCCGCCACCGCCTCCGCGAAGTTGGCGAAGAGGACGGTAACCCACAGCCAGAACACCAGCTGCCCGGTGAACAGCAGATCGCCGCCCTGCCAGACATCGCGCAAGAACAGGATGGTGGCGACGATCGCGACTGCTTCCACCGCCAGCATGACCGGGTTGTGCCACAGGATCGTCGGATCGAGCTTGCGGAACGCATCGAACCCCGCCTCGATCAGGATCTTGGCATCAAACATCGACGGCGTGCGTGATTGCTTGGACATGGATTTTGCTCTCTTAGAACAAGCTGCCGCTCAGCATCTGCAGATGCTCGACCACCGGACCTAGCGCCAGGGCGGGCAGATAGGTGAGGCCGCCGACGATCAGCACCACGCCGACCAGCAGCCCGACGAACAGCATGCCGTGGGTGGGGAACGTGCCGGCATTGGCAGGCGCGATCTTCTTCGCCGCCAGCGAGCCGGCGATGGCGATCATCGGCGCGATCATCAGGAACCGCCCGACGAACATCGCGATGCCGCCGGTCGTGTTGTAGAAAGGCGTGTTGCCGGTGAAGCCCGCGAACGCGCTGCCGTTATTGCCGGTGCTCGAGGTAAAGAGATAGAGCAGCTCCGAGAAGCCGTGCGGACCGGCGTTCAGCACGCTCTTCAAGCCATCCGGCCAGATGATCGCGACGGCGCTGAAGCCGAGGATCGACAAAGGCAGGATGAGGACGGCCAGCATGGTCATCTTCATCTCGCGCGCCTCGATCTTCTTGCCGACATATTCCGGCGTGCGGCCGACCATGAGGCCGGCGATGAAGACCGCGAGGATGGCGAACAGCAGCATGCCATAGAGGCCCGCGCCGACGCCGCCGACGATCACCTCGCCCAGCAGGATGTTGGCGAGCGGGACGGCACCACCCAGCGGCATGAAGCTGTCATGCATCGAATTGACGGCGCCGCAGGAGGCATCGGTGGTGACGGTGGCGAACAAGGCCGAATTGGCGATGCCAAACCGCACCTCCTTGCCCTCCATGTTGCCGCCGGATTGCAGCGCGCTATAGGCCTGGTCCACGCCCAGTGATGCGAAGGCCGGGTTGCCCTGCGCCTCCGCCCAATAAGCGACGCCGACGCCGATCAGGAACATGAGTCCCATGGCAGCGAGGATCGCCCAGCCCTGGCGCTGGTCGCCGATCATCCGCCCGAACACGTTGGTCAAGGCCGCGCCGAGGGCGAAGATCGACACCATCTGCACGAAGTTGCTGAGCGCAGTCGGGTTTTCGTACGGGTGCGCCGCGTTGGCGTTGAAGAAACCGCCGCCATTGGTGCCCAGCATCTTGATCGCAACCTGCGAGGCGACCGGGCCCTGCGCGATGGTCTGCTGTGCGCCATCCAACGTGGTGGCGCTGACATATGACCCCAGATTCTGCGGCATGCCCTGCCACACCAGGAACAGCGCGAGGACAATGGAGATCGGCAGCAGCACATAGAGACAGCAGCGGGTCAGATCGACCCAGAAATTGCCGATTCCCTGCGCAGACCGCCGCGCGAAGCCGCGAATGAGCGCGACCGCCAGCGCAATGCCGGTCGCGACGGAAACGAAGTTCTGCACCGTGAGGCCGGCCATCTGGCTGAAATAGCTGAGCGTCGCTTCGCCGCCGTAATTCTGCCAATTGGTGTTGGTGACGAAGCTGATCGCCGTGTTGAAAGCGAGGTCCGGTGCGAGATTGCCGAAACCCTGCGGGTTCAGCGGCAGATACGTCTGCAGCCGCAGGATCGCGTACAGCATGACGAAGCCAGCCGCGTTGAACAGCAGCATGCCGAACGCATAGGCCAGCCAATGCTGGTCCTCGTCCTCACGCACGCCTGCGATCGCATAGAAGCCGCGCTCCACCGGCCGCAGCACGGGAGAGAGAAACGTGCGATCGCCCTCGAACACCTGGGTCATGTAAAGCCCGAGCGGCTTCACCAGCGCCACGACGACCACGCCGAACAGCGCGATCTGCAGCCATCCATTCCAGCTCATGTCGGTCTTCCTGGAATTTTTCCGG
>DASYRS010000444.1:0-14852 GCA_036004205.1 Dongiaceae bacterium | reverse complement strand
GGATCTCGTCGGTGGCGGTCGGGTCGGGCGTGTCGTAGCAGGCGACGCCGCCGCGCCGGCGGTAGCAGTAGGCGCTGAGGTCGCGCCGCTCGATCGCCTCCTGGGCGGCAATTTCTGCCGCGCTTCGGCAATAATTGCCGGTGTCCTTGTAGCGCAGGAAGCTGCAATCCTGGCCGGTGATGGCCGAGACCGCGTGGTCGGAGGCCAGCTTGCCGGTCTGATTGAGGGAAACGCCCTCCACGCCGGCATAAACGGCGATCGCCGGGACCGCGGCCAGGGTCGCGCAACCGGCTAGGCCGGCCAACAAGGCCAGGCCGACCAAGGGGAGCAAAAGGCGCCGGATAAGCATGGGTTCGGGCTTTCCAAGTCTGTCCTGACCAGCATTCAGCAAGAACCGTTCCAACTGGTTAAGCGCGGCAAAATAGCCGGGTACGGCCTGGGGGAGATGGTTTGCCATCGCCCGGGTCAGCCGCTATGTTACCGCCGAATTTTATTAATCGATCCCGTGGGTTGCGCACGTCGACGACACGAAGCGACGGCCAGGGAGCAGATCGGGACAGCGGAGACATCGGGCGTGGCAGACATTTTCCACGAGGTCGAAGAGGACCTCCGACGCGACCAGGCGGCCGCGATCTGGAAGAAATACGGCAATCTCATCATCGGCGCGGCGCTGGTGCTGGTGCTGGCGGTGGCTGCGCAATGGGGCTGGACGAAATATTCGACCCGCAAGCAGCTTCAGGCCTCGGCCGATTTCCTCGCCGCGGCATCGACCACCGACGTGGCGCAGCGCGAGGCCGCGCTTGCCAAGGTCGTGGCGGATGGCGGCGCTTATGGCGTGCTGGCGCGCTTCCGTCTTGCGGAGACTGCCGTCCAGGCCGGCGACAAGGCCAAGGCCCGCGGCATCCTGCAGGAGATCGCGAACGACAAAGGCACCGACCAGCCACTGCGCGATCTCGCCACCATCCAGGCGGCACTGCTGGAGCTCGAGATCGGCAAGCCGGAAACCGCGGCGGATCTGGTCAAGGATCTGACCAAGGAAGGCAGCGCGTACCGCTTGTCCGCGCTTGAGATCACCGGCCTCGCGGCAATGGCGGCCGGCGACAAGGAAAAGGCCAAGACGAATCTCGAGGCCTTGAAGAAAGCGGCGGAAACGGAGGGCGCGGGTTCCGGCTTCGCGCAGCGGGCCGATCAGCTGCTCGACCGGCTCGGGAACTGAGCGGCGTGGGGGAAGCGATGAGCTGGCTTTGGGGGCCATCGGAAAGGCCAGGGGCAAAGGCGCGGGCGCCGCGCCGCCGCGCCGCATCGGCGGTCGCGCTGGGCACGATGTTGCTGCTCGCGGGCTGCTCCTGGTTCGGTGGCGGTGACAAGCCGCCGCTGCCCGGCGAGCGGGTGAACGCGCTCCAGATCAATCGGCAATTGACCATCGATCCCGAGCTGGCCGGCACCGATGTCATCCTGCCCGAGCCGTATGTGAACAATGATTGGCCGCAAGCAGGCGGCAACCAGACCCACGCGATGTATCATTTGAAGGCCAGCTCCAGCGCGCTGCAGCAGCTGTGGTCGGTCGATATCGGCGCCTCGGCCAGCGACGACAACCGCCTGCTGGCGGAGCCGGTGGTGGCCGACGGCGCGGTGTTCGCGATGGACGCGGATTCGGTGGTGAGCGCGCATGACGCGGCGACCGGCAAGGAAATCTGGCGCGAGGACCTGACGCCGGACGACGAGGATGACGACCTGTTCGGCGGCGGCATCGCCTGGATCGACGGCAAGCTGGTGGTCTCGACGCCGTTCGCCAAGGTGTTCCTGCTCGATGCCAAGACCGGCGAAGTGAAGTGGGAAGTGCCGGCGCCCGCGCCGATGCGCTCCGCCCCCGCGGTCAGCGACGGGCGCATCTTCGTCATCACCATCGACAACCAGCTCGTGGTCTATGCGCTCGATGACGGGCGCAAGCTGTGGTCCAACGTCGGTGTCGAAGAGGCCGCCGGCCTGCTCGGCGGCACGACGCCCGCGGTCGACGGCGATATCGTGGTCGCGGCCTATACCTCCGGCGAATTGCTCGCGTTCGACGTGTCGGACGGCCGATCGATCTGGACGGAATCGCTCGCCGGCGGCGCGCGCGGCAACGCCATCGCGACGCTGACCGATATCCGCGGCCGGCCGGTGATCGACCGCGATTTCGTGGTCGCCATCGGCAATGGCGGCGTGATGGCCGCGATCGACAAGGAGCGCGGCGGCCGCGTCTGGGACAACGGCCTCGGCGGGACGCAGATGCCCTGGGTCGCCGGCGATTTCGTCTATGTCCTCACCAACGACAGCGAGGTCGTGTGCCTGTCGCGCGCCGACGGCCGCGTCAAATGGATCACCGCCCTGCCGCAATTCGAGGATCCCGAGGACAAGGAGGACCGGATCTACTGGTCCGGCCCCGTGCTGGTCAGCGATCGCCTGCTGGTGACGGGCTCCAGCGGCCTTGCCGTCGCATTGTCGCCCTATGACGGCGGCATCCTCGGCAAGCAGACGCTGCCCGATTCCTCGCATCTGCCCCCGGTCGTCGCCAACGAAACGATCTATATCCTGTCCGACGACGCGCGGCTGGTCGCGCTGAAATAGCAACCCATGGCTTTCACCATCGCGATCGTCGGCCGGCCCAATGTCGGCAAATCGACCCTGTTCAACCGCCTGGTGGGCAAGAAGCTCGCCTTGGTGGACGATCAGCCGGGCGTGACGCGCGACCGGCGCTTCGGCGCGGGCCGCCTCGGCGATCTCGATTTCACCGTGGTCGATACCGCCGGCCTTGAGGACATATTCGACGGATCGCTCGCGGCCCGCATGCGCGAGCAGACGGAAGAGGCGATCCGCCAGGCCGACGTCGCGCTGCTGCTGTTCGACGCCAGGGCCGGCGTCACGCCGCTGGACCAGCATTTCGCCAAGCGCCTGCGCAAGACCAAGACGCCGATCCTGCTGGTCGCCAACAAATGCGAAAGCAAGGCGGCGGAGGCGGGCTTGAACGAAGCCTTTCGCCTCGGGCTCGGCGCGCCGATCCCGATCTCCGCCGAGCATGGCGAAGGCATGGGCGCGCTCTATGACGTGCTGCGCGAAGCGGCCGACGCCAAGGACGCGCGGCAGGTAGCCGAAATGATCGATGCCGACGCGGCGCTCGAGGAACTGCCCGACGACGAGGCGCCGGCGCCCAAGGTGCTGCAGCTCGCCATCGTCGGCCGGCCGAATGTCGGCAAGTCGACGCTGGCGAACGCGCTGCTGGGCGAGGAACGGCTGCTGACCGGGCCAGAGGCCGGCATCACGCGCGACGCCATCGCCGTCGATTGGGAGTGGAAGGGAACGCCGATCCGCCTGATCGATACCGCCGGCCTGCGCCGCCGCGCGCGGGTGGTGGAAAAGCTGGAGCGCCTGTCCGGCGCCGACACCGACCGCGCCGTGCGCTATGCCCATGTCGTCGTGCTGGTGCTCGATGCCAACGACATGCTGGAGAAGCAGGACCTCACCATCGCCCGCCACGTGATCGAGGAAGGGCGCGCGCTGGTGATCGCCGCCAACAAGTGGGACGCGATCGAGGACAAGAACGAGGCGCTGAAAAAGCTGAAGGAGCGGGTGGAGAAATCCCTGCCGCAGGTGACGGGCTTGCCGATCGTCACCCTCTCGGCGCGCTCCGGGCGCAACCTCGACCGGCTGATGCAGGCGGTGTTCAAGATCTACGGCGAGTGGAACAAGCGCGTGCCGACCGCGCAGCTCAACCGCTATCTGGAAGCGGCGACCGTCGCGCACCCGCCGCCCTTGGTGCGCGGCCGCCGCATCAAGCTGCGCTACATGACCCAGATCAAGACCAGGCCGCCGACCTTCGTCCTGTTCGCGGCGAAGGCCGACGACCTGCCGGATGCTTACTCGCGCTACCTGGTCAACGGCATCCGGGAGCGCTTCGATCTGAACGGCACGCCGATCCGCCTCCAGCTCCGCCGCACGGACAATCCGTTCGTGGAAAAGGAGTAGAGCTCCGCCATTCTGGTTCCATGCGGGGCGCCGGAGTCGCAGCCACGATAGAACCAGAATTACGCAAAATGCTTGCGTATGACGTCGTCAGGCGGCAGGCGCCCGCCGGCCAGGATGTCAACCGTGCGGATAGAAGTGCTCGGGCTTCCCTTCGGTGAACCAGGGCGGCGAGGACCATCGGTCGGGAATATGGCGCGCCGCCCAAGCCGCCATCTCCTGAAGCACGGGCAGCAGGTCCGCGCCCTTTTCGGTCAGGTGATACTGGTAGCGCGGCGGGTTCTGCTGGTAGGCCGTCTTCGTGATCAGCCCGAAGTCCTCCAGCCGCTCCAGCCGGTCGGCGAGGATGTTGGTCGAGATCTTCTCGGGAATGTCCGCAAGCTCCCCATAGCGATGCCGGCCGGCAAACATGGTGCGCAGGACGATCAGCGTCCACCTGTCGCCGACGATGTCGAGTGCCGACGCGACCGGGCAGCGGGAGCGGAATTCTGGCCACACCTGGAACACTCCTGGCTTGAAGGGGCGGTTACTTTCATCTTGAAAGTGACCCGGGACAGTGATCTAGTAAAGCAACTTGCTAAATGCAAGTGACTATGGCTCCAGGGAGGAGACATCATGAAAGGCTCGCCGCGGCCGCCGAAAGCCAAGGGAAGCGGTGACGGCCTGGCTGACCTTCTGCGCGCCGCGCTCCCGGCCGGGGGCTTGTCGGAGAAGAAGATGTTCGGCGGCACCGGCTTCATGCTGAACGGCAACATGGTGGCGGGCACCTTCAGAGGCGGCCTGCTGGTGCGCGTCGGCAAGCAGCGCCACGCCGAAGCGCTCGCGAAGCCAGGCGCCGGCCCGATGCTCATGCGCGGCCGTCCAATCGAGGGATATGTTCTGGTCGATGGCAAGGAAATCGGTGCCCCGGCGGTGCGGGACTGGGTTCAGCTCGCACTCGCCTATGTGAAGACCCTGCCGCCGAAACCGCCGAAGCCAAAGACAGAGCACAAGAAGGGAGGCCCGAAATGACCAAGCGCTTCTGGCTCGCAGTTCTCGCTTATCTGCTGCCCACCTTTGCCCTCGGATTTGTCTGGCATCTGATCCTGTTCGAGGAGTACTACGCGGCGCTGCAGATCTATCGCAGCGACATCATCATCCCGTTTGGATTCTCGTCGATGCTGATCCAGGCAGTCCTGTTCGCCTGGATCTACGACAAAGCCTTCGCCGCGCAGTCGGGTGGATGGCTGGCGCGTGGCTTGCGGTATGCGGTCGTGGGCGGTCTGTTGTCCTGGAGCTTCACGACGCTTGCCGTCGCCGCCAAGAACCTGATGGCTTCCGTGCCCGACTACATGCTGATCGAGACGGCTTTCACGGCGGTGCAATGGATCATTGTCGCGCCCCTGACGGCGATCGCATTCACGGCCCGGCGCAACGTCGGGCGCGCTGCCGCGGCATAGCGACGCTGTCGCCGCGCCGATCGGGATCGGTGAACCGTTTGTGCTGTCTGGCCCCTGATTGTCGCTCTAGAATCGCCGGCAGGAGTGCAATGCAGGGGGACGCCGATGATCACCGCCGCAATCACCGTCACGATCCTGGTCGCCTTGACCATCCTGGTGCATTACGAGGTGCTGCGCCTCACCTCCGCCGTCATGCCCGAGCTGGGCTGGGTCAAGCCGCGCGCCCGCGTGGTCGTGGTCGTGTTCGCCTGCTTCGCCGCGCACACCATCGAGGTCTGGCTGTTTGCCTTCGCCTATTACCTGTTCGTCGACGTGTTCGCCTTGGGCGGCTTCGGCGGGGCGCACCACGGCGCGTTCGTGGATGATGTCTATTTCTCCGCCGTCACCTACACCTCCCTCGGATTCGGCGACGTCTACCCGCTCGACAATGTGCGGCTGATCAGCGGTGTCGAGGCGCTGGCCGGGCTGCTCATGATCGGCTGGTCGGCTTCTTTCACCTATGTCGCGATGGAGAAGTTCTGGCCGCTGCATGGCCCCACCATGTGGCTGCTGTCGCGCGCCCACCGCGAGCACACGCGGCGCTACGTGGCCTCGACCGACGAGGAGCAATAGGGTTCAGCGCAACAGATCCGGCTTGCCGTCATGCGGGCCGAGCGGCCGCTGCGGGGCGTCCGACCACCAATCCTCGCCCCAGCTTGCGCGGTACTTGATGTGGCGCGGATAGTAGAGCTGGTTCCCCGGCACGCGGCGCTGGCCGATCACCATCATGCGCATGTCGGACTTGCCGTTGTTGATGAAGTTATGCGCGATGCCGGTACCGGCGGGAAAGCAGATGGCGTCGCCTTCCGTCACGCGGTGCAGCCAGCCGTCGATCCAGGCATCGGCCTCGCCCTCCAGGATGAAGACGAACTCCTCCTCCTTGCTCTCGGCGTGCGGAAAACAGGAGCGGTGGCCGGGCAGCAGGCGCTGGTGATGGATGCCGATGCGCGTCAGGCCGAAGCGGTCGCTGAAATCGACATCGATCGCCATCGGCTCCGCGCCGTCATAGGGGAGGTCCGGCGCGCCTTCGTGGCCACGGAAATCGAGGATGCAGTCGGGCCGGTGCTCCGCCATCGCGGGGCCGGTCGTGCGATCGCCGGGCTTGCCGTGATGCGGGCCCATCGGCCGATGCGGCACATCCTGCCACCAGTCCTTGCGGATCGGCATCAGCTCGGGATTGCAGGGATAATAGACCTTGTTCTCGGCCTTCGGCGTCTCGCCCACCACCAGCAGCCGCGCCTCCCGGTCGGTGTTGTTGAGGAAGGTGTGGCAGAGCCCGGTGCCGGCCGGAAACCCGACCGCGTCGCCCGGCTCGAGGCGGTGCAGATGCCCGTCGATCCAGGCATCGGGCGCCCCTTCGATCACGAACACGAACTCCTCCTCGTGGCTCTCCGCATGCGGATAGGAGGTGCGCCGGCCGGGCGGCAGGCGCTCGTGATGGATTCCGATCGCCTTCAGCCCCAGCGTGCGCGCCATCGGCGCGCCGATGCTCAGCAGCTCGGTGCTGTTCGGATAGTGGCCGTCATCGGGGCCTTCGAGCTGGGTCCAATGGCGGATGGGGCGGGGTGGTTGGCTCGACATGGATCATCTCCATCGATCGCGCGATACTGGGAATAACAGCTCTTAATACAAAGTGCTGCCAAGGATGGGCAGCAGCGCTATTGCGCCTTCACGACTTCTCCATTCCCCGTGTAATCCGTCCGCGCCAGCCGCACGAACGGCTCGGTGATCTCTTCGGGCGTGCGCAGGGTGTTGGGGTCTTCGCCGGGATAGGCGGTGGCGCGCATGCGGGTGCGGGTGCGGCCGGGGTCGATCAGATTGGCGCGCACATTGGTCTGCAGGTTTTCCTGGGCGTAGATGCCGACCAGCATCTCGAGCGCGGCCTTGCTGACGGCGTAGGCGCCCCAATAGGCGCGCGGCCCGCGCGCGACGCCGCTGGAGACGAAGATGGCGCGGCCGGCGCTGGACTGGCGCAGCAGCGGGTCGAGGCTGCGGATCAGGCGCCAGTTGGCGGTCAGGTTGACGTCGATCACTTCCTGCCAGGTCTTGGGCTCGGTGTGGGTCAGCGGCGACATCTGGCCGAGGATTCCGGCATTGGCGACCAGCACGTCGAGCTTGCCGTAGCGCTCATAGAGCCCGGCGCCCAGCTGGTCGATGGTGTCGAAATTGCGCAGATCCATCGGCACCAGCAGCGAGGTCTTACCGTTGATGGCGCGGATCTCGTCATCCAGCTCCTCCAGCGCGCCGACGGTGCGGGCGGTGAGGATGAGGTCGGCGCCTTCCTCAGCATAGCGCCTGGCGACGGCGCGGCCGATGCCACGGCTGGCGCCGGTCACCAGCGCGATGCGGCCCGCCAGCACTCCAGTGGCGGTGGGCTCCGTCGCCATCGTTGCTAGGCGGGTTGGGCCAGCAGCGAAAGCTGGGCCGCGACCATGCCGCCTTCCTGGTCGGTGAGGGCGGTCGGATAGTCGCCGGTGAAGCAGGCGTCGCAATATTGCGGCCGCTTGTTGTCGCGCCCGATCAGGCCCATGGCGCGATAGAGCCCGTCGATCGAGATGAAGGCGAGGGAATCGCAGCCGATGAAGTCCCGCATCTCGTCGATGCTGTAGTTGGCGGCCAGCAGGTTCTTCCGCTCCGGCGTGTCGATGCCGTAGAAGCAGGAATGCGCCGTCGGGGGCGAGGAGATGCGCATGTGCACCTCGGTCGCGCCGGCGTTGCGCATCATCTCCACGATCTTCTTGGAGGTGGTGCCGCGCACGATGCTGTCATCGACCAGCACGATGCGCTTGCCCTCGACATGGGCGCGGTTGGCATTGTGCTTCAGGCGCACGCCGAGATGGCGGATCTGGTCGGTCGGCTCGATGAAGGTGCGGCCGACATAGTGGTTGCGGATGATGCCGTATTCGAACGGGATGCCGGAGGCGGCGGCGTAGCCGAGCGCGGCCGGCACGCCGGAATCCGGCACCGGGATCACCACGTCGGCGCTGGCCGGCGCTTCCTTGGACAATTCCGCGCCGATGCGCTTCCTCGAATCATAGACGCTCTTGCCTTCCATCACGCTGTCGGGCCGGGCGAAATAGACATATTCGAAGATGCAGAACCGCTTCGGCGCCACGCCGAACGGCTTCATGCTGGTGACGCCGCGCTTGTCGAGGATGATGAGCTCGCCGGCCTCGACGTCGCGCACATACTCGGCGCCCACGATGTCGAGGGCGCAGGTTTCCGAGGTCAGCATCCAGCCGTCGCCCAACTTGCCCAGCACCATCGGGCGAACACCCAGCGGGTCGCGCACGCCGATCACCATCTCGTCGGCGATGCAGACCAGGGAATAGGCGCCCTCCACCTGGTGCAGCGCGTTGATCAAGCGGTCGATCACGTTGCCGCGCAAATGCGTCGCCATCAGGTGCAGGATGACCTCGGTGTCGCTGGTCGACTGGAACATCGAGCCGCGCTTCACCAGCTCCTGCCGGATCATCTGGGCGTTGGTGAGGTTGCCGTTGTGTCCGACGGCGAAGCCGCCGAAATGCAAGTCTCCAAACAGCGGTTGAACGTTCCGCAGCGAGTTCTCGCCGGTGGTGGAATAGCGGGTATGGCCGATCGCCGCGTGACCGGTCAGCTTGCCGATCACCGAATGCTGCGAGAAATTGTCGGCGACGTGGCCCTGGGCGCGGTGGGCGTTGAAGCGGCGGTCGCGGCTGTCATAGGAGACGATGCCGGCCGCCTCCTGGCCGCGGTGCTGCAGGGCGTGGAGGCCCAGCACGCAATGGGTCGCGGCTTCCTCTACACCGTAGATTCCGACAATGCCGCATTCCTCCTTCAGATGATCGTCATCGAAAGGATGGGTCGTCAGCATCGGCCCGTGATTCCCTTGTGGGTTATTGCGATTGGCCCTGAATCAGCCGTTCCAGGTCCTTACGCTCGGCGTCCTTATACCCGGATTGTTCCCCTTGTCCACCTTGATTTCCCGCAAGGCTGCGTTGCGTTCCTTGACCGCCATTCTGGCTCGAGTCGCCCGGCGATTCGCCGGACGGCTGGGCGGGCGGCGGGGCCGCCGGCTGCGGGGTTTGCGGGCTCAATTTCTGGATCGTCTCGTTCAACTCCTTGCCCTGCTCGACCGCCTTGGAGCCTTCGTCGAACGCGGCGCTGGCGCGGTCTTTCCAGTCCTGGGGAATCTTGGACTTGATGAAGGTCGCGGCCATCTCGACATACGGCTCGGTGCGGGCCTGGTTGATGACGTCCGGCCGCTCCTGCTTGTTGGGCAGCAGCCAGTCGGTCATCGCCATGTGGGCGAGCGCGACCAGCACAACGCCGCGCACCAGCCCGAACACCAGCCCCAGCGACTTGTCGAGCGGCCCGAGCGAGCTGCCATGGATCCGCGACGAGATCGTGTGGTTGATGAAGCCGAGCAGAATCAGCAGGACGACGAACAGGCTGATCGCGCAGACGATGTCCGCGAACAAGGGCTCGGCGATCTGCTTGTTGGCGAAGGCGCGCACCTGCGGTACGTAGAAGAAGATCACGAACGTGCCGATGGCGGCGCCGATCCAGCCGAATACCGACAGCACCTCTTTCACGAAGCCGCGGCCCAGCGCCAGCAGCGCGGACAGCGCGATAACCGCCAGCACCACGATGTCGACAAAATTCACTGAAGGCTGCTCCGATTGACTATTGCGACAGGACCCGTTTGCCGGCGCTCAACGAGCGCACCTCATTATACAGCCAATCCAGGACATCCTGCAGGTGGCCGATTTCGAGGATTTCAACGCCGGAAACACCGTTGCGTTCCTTCTTGGCGGTGTCGCGCCGGCGCGGCATCAGGACCCGGCGGAAACCGAGCTTGCCGGCCTCGCGCAGGCGCAGTTCCGGCTGCGAAACCATGCGCACCTCGCCGCTGAGGCCGATCTCGCCGAACGCCGCCACGTCTTCCGGCACCGGCCGGTCGGTCAGGGCGCTGATCAGCGCCAGCGCCACCGCCAGATCGGCCGCCGGCTCGCCGATCCGGAGGCCCCCGGCGACGTTGAGATAGACCTCGTTGCCGGCAAAACCCAGCTCGCAGCGGGTTTCCAGCACCGCCAGCAGCATGGCGAGGCGGCTCGAATCCCAGCCCACCACCGCCCGGCGCGGGGTGGCGAGCGGCGAGGGCGCGACCAGCGCCTGGATCTCGACCAGCACGGGGCGCGTGCCTTCGATGCCGGCGAAGACGGTGGTGCCGGAGACGCTGCCGCGCCGCTCCGCCAGAAACAGCGCGGAGGGGTTGGGGACTTCCTGGAGGCCGGCCTCGGTCATCTCGAACACGCCGATCTCGTTGGCCGGGCCGAAGCGGTTCTTGACCGCGCGCAGCAGGCGGAAATGGTGGCCGCGCTCGCCTTCGAAATAGAGCACGGTGTCGACCATGTGCTCCAGCACGCGCGGGCCCGCGATCTGGCCGTCCTTGGTGACGTGGCCGACCAGCATCAGGACAAAGCCGCGCTGCTTGGCAAGGCGGATCAGCTCGGCCGATGCGCTGCGCACCTGGGCGACCGTGCCGGGCGCGGAATCGAGGTTGTCGAGATACATGGTCTGGATGGAATCGATCACCACCAGGTCCGGCGGGTCGGCCTTGTCCAGGCTGGCGATGATGTCGCGCACGTTGGTGGCGGCGGCAATCTGCACCGCGTGGGATTGCTGGCCGAGGCGCCGGGCGCGGAGCTGCACCTGCTCCACCGCTTCCTCGCCGGAGATGTAGGCGGAGCGGAGGGGTTTGGCGCCGACGGCAGGATTGGCCACCGCCGTCACGATCTGCAGCAGCAGGGTGGATTTGCCGATCCCGGGATCGCCGCCGATCAGGATGGCCGAGCCGCGCACCAGCCCGCCGCCGGTGACGCGGTCGAACTCGGCATTGCCGGTCGGGCGGCGCATCGCCTCCGGCGCGTGGCCGTCCAGGGCGACGAACTCGACATTCTTGCCCTTGCCGCGGCTGAGGCCCCTCGGCACTTCGGCGCGCACCGTCTCCTCGACGATGCTGTTCCAGGCGTTGCAGGACTCGCACTTGCCCATCCAGCGGGAAAAGCTGGCGCCGCAACTCTGGCAGACATAGCGGGCACTCGATTTCGCCATCGGCGATGATCTCCGCCTGGAGCATTTTCCGCCGAAGGAGATGCCGGTTCGGCGTGGAAAATGCGACAAACTAACGTTCTACAGCGGCCCTATAAATGACGGACCGGCATCCTGATCGGGCCGTCGGAGCGTCCTTGCACGAACTGCTCGACATGGGCGTTGCCGGAATTGTCGATGTCCTGGGCCGCGCCATGCCAGATGATCCTGCCATCATAGATCATGGCCGCGCCATCGCCGATAACCTTGAGCGAGTGCATGTCGTGGGTGATGGAAAGGGCGGTGGCGCCCAGATCGTCGACGCATTTCTTGATCAGCTCGTTGATCACCTGGCTCATGATCGGGTCGAGGCCGGTGGTCGGCTCGTCGAAAAAGATGATCTCCGGCTCGGTCGCGATAGCGCGCGCCAGCGACACCCGCTTCTGCATGCCGCCAGAGAGCTCGGCCGGATAGAGCACGGCGACGTCGGGGCCGAGCCCGACGGCGCCGAGCTTGCGGAGGGCGATCTCCTTGGCCTCGGCGCGGTTGAAGCCGCGGCCGGCGATCAGGCCGAAGGCGACGTTCTCCCAGACGGGGAGAGAATCAAAGAGCGCGCCGCCTTGGAACAGCATGCCGAACTTGTGCATGATCTCCTCGCGCTCGCTCGAGGACATGCGGGTGACTTCGTGGCCGTCGATCTCGATCGAGCCCTTGTCCGGCTTCATCAGCCCGATGATGCATTTGATCAGCACCGACTTGCCGGTGCCCGACCCGCCGATCACCACCAGCGATTCGCCCTTCGGCACGTCGAGGTCCAGATCCTTCAGCACCACCTTGCGGCCGAAGGACTTGCACAGGCCCCGCACCTTGATTTTGAGTTCGCCATTCATCGCGAGAAGAACAGCTCCGTCACGATATAGTTGGAGATGAGGATGAGGATGGAGGCGCTGACCACCGCGTTGGTGGTGGCCTTGCCGACGCCCTGGGCGCCGCCGCGCGAGTGAAAGCCGTGGTAGCAGCCCATCAGCGCGACGATGAAACCGAAGACGCCGGCCTTGACGAGGCCGGAGAACACGTCGAGGAATTCCACGAAATCGACGGTGTTCTTGATGTAGGAGCCGGGATTGAAGCCGAGCTTGTAGACGCTGACCAGATAGCCGCCGAGGATGCCGATCACGTCGGCGGTCCCGACCAGGACCGGCAGCATGGTGAGGCCGGCGATCAGGCGCGGGGCGATCAGGTATTTGAAGGGATTGGTGGAGAGCGTGGAGAGGGCGTCGATCTGCTCCGTCACCCGCATGGTGCCAAGCTCCGCCGCCATGGCGGCGCCGATCCGCCCCGCCACCATCAGGCCGGCCATCACCGGACCCAGCTCGCGGCAGATCGACAGCACGACCACGTTGGGGATCGCGGTCTCGGCATTGAAGCGCGCGAAGCCGGTATAGGTCTGCAGCGCCAGCACCATGCCGGTGAAGACGGCGGTCATGCCGACCACGGGCAGGGAATAATATCCGATCTCGATCATCTGCCGGAGGATCAGGCGCGGATAGTACGGCGGGCGTACCGCCAGCATGAGCGCGCGCAGCGTGAAGATCGCGAGGCGGCCGATCGCCGCCAGCCCGTCCAGGAAAGTGCGCCCCAAGGGCTGAAGCAGGGGCATAAGGCGGGTCTATTGGGCTGGGATATAGCGGCGCTGATAGCGCGGGCCGAGGGCGGTCAGCACTTCATAGCCGTTGGTGCCGGCGATGGCGGCCAGCTCATCGGCGCTCTGATGCTCGCCCAGGATTTCCGCCCACGCGCCCGGCTGCGCCAGGTGCGCCGGCACGTCACCGACATCGATCGTAATCAGATCCATTGATACGCGACCCACGAATGGCGCCCTTATTCCCCCAACAAAGGCGGCACCGACATGGCTCAAGGCACGGAAAACCCCATCCGCATAGCCCAGGCCAAGGGTCGCCAGGCTCGTTGCCCGCGTTGAGCGGTGGGCACCATAACCAACGGTCTGATGGGCGTCAATCTGGCGGACCTGGAGGATTCTGGCTTTCAAGCCAACCACTTGGCGCATGGGATTGGCGGCATCCGGGGTGGGATTCAAGCCATAGAGCGCCGCACCGGGGCGGACCAGATCGAAGGCGTAATCCTTGCCCAGGAAGATGCCGGAGGAATTGGCGAAGGAGATCACCGGGCGCGCCGGCAGCAGCGGCAGCAGGCGGCCCAGCGCGCTCCGGAAGCGCGCCAGCTGCGCCGCGTTCTCGGGATGGTCCGGCGCCTCCGAGACCGAAAGGTGCGACATCACGAGCGAAACCGGGAACGCCTTGAGCGGCGCCGCATCGGCGATCAGCCGATCCAGCTCCACCGGTGCCAGGCCCAGGCGCGACAGCCCGGTATCAAGATGCAACGCGGCCGGCAGCGCGCCGGTCGAGGCGCACCAGCGCGACCACAGCTCGATCTGCGGCTGGGAATTGAGGACCGGAATGATGCGATGCTGCGCGAACTCCGCCTCATCGCCGCCGATCGGCCCGGAGAGCACGAAAATCTCCGCCTCGGGCAGCAGCGGCCGTAGCGCAATGGCTTCGGCGAGGATCGCGACGAAGAACTGGCGGCAGCCCGCCTTGAACAGGGCCGGCGCGGCCTGCTCGGCGCCAAGCCCGTAGGCGCTCGCCTTGACGCCGGCGCCGGTCCGTGCCGGCTTGGCGCGCCGCTGCAGCAGCCGGTAGTTCGCGACCAGCGCGCCTAGATCGATGGTGAGTTCCGCGGTGGGTTGGACGGTCATTGCGCAATGATACCCTTCTCCCGCAAGGGGAGAACGGGTGGTTTTTTTGCACTTCGCTTGCCATATCGTTCGACCGGAGGCATCGCGGATCAATGATGATCCGGCAGGTTCTCGTCGCGGACGAGATCGCTGAAGCGCGTGAGAGTGCCTTCGAACTGGAGCTCGATGGTGCCGACCGGGCCGTGGCGCTGCTTGGCGATGATCACGTCGGCGATGTTGTGGACCCGCTCGCCCCGGGCCTTCCAGTCTTCGGTGCGCTTGAAGAACGCGTCATTGCTTTCGTCGGTGCGCTGCTTGGGTTCGGCGCGCTCATGATAATATTGTTCGCGATAGACGAACATGACGACGTCGGCATCCTGCTCGATCGAGCCCGATTCACGCAGATCCGCCAGCTGCGGCCGCTTGTCTTCCCGGTTCTCGACCGCGCGCGACAGCTGCGAGAGGGCCAGCACCGGCACTTCCAGTTCCTTCGCCACCGCCTTCAGGCCGCGCGTGATCTCCGAGATTTCCTGGACGCGGTTTTCCGA
>DASYRS010000443.1:0-3938 GCA_036004205.1 Dongiaceae bacterium | reverse complement strand
GCCTAGCGCCCCGGGCGCCGGAAAGCCTTGCGCGCCCCCTCGGCCTTGGCCCGGATCACGCAGCCCTCGGCATGGTCGTTCACCAGGCCCATGGCCTGCATGAAGGCATAGACGGTGGTCGGCCCGACGAATTTCCAGCCGCGCTTCTTCAAATCCTTGGACAGGGCGATCGATTCGGCGGAGGTCGATGCGGATTGCGGCTTGCAAGCGCCTTTCGGCTCGAAGCGCCAGAGATAGGCCGCGAGCGAGCCCTCCTCCTTGATCAGCTCCCGTGCCCGCTGGGCGTTGTTGATGACGGCCTCGATCTTGCCGCGATGACGGACGATGCCGTCGTCCTTGAGCAGGCGCTGCACATCGCGTGCGCCGAAGCGCGCGACCTTGTCGAAATCGAAATGATGGAAGGCGGCGCGGAAGTTCTCGCGCTTGGCGAGGATGGTGCGCCAGCTCAGACCCGACTGGAAACCTTCCAGGCACAGCTTCTCGAACAGGCGCCGGTCGTCGCTGACGGGAAAGCCCCATTCGCCATCGTGGTAGAGAAGGAACTCGGGCGCGATCGCGCACCAGCGGCAGCGCGCCTTGCCATCGGGACCGGGGATCGTGCTCATCGGTAGGCCGGCTGATGCAGGAAGGCCAGCCGGTCGTCGGCGCGCGATGGCGCGATCTCGAGGATCTCCGCCGTCACCACCTTCTCCGCGACGAACGGATCGTCGCCCACCCTGCTTTGCAGGTCGGCGAGCGTCGTGTTGTGCGCGACGATGCCGCCGCCGAGATTGGGCTGAAGACCGCCGGCCAGCAGGAACACGCCGTCGTCAAAACCGCGCTTGATCCAGGCCCCGTGGCCCTCCATCAACGGACCGGCCTTGGACTTGTCCGCAAACCTCAGCAGCACAACGAACATCGATGACCTCTCTTTGATGACGGCTCAGGCCGCGGCGCCACGAACGATCGACTCCAGCCAATCGCACATCAATCGCACTTCCTCCCGGATGAACTTCTCGTCGTGGAACGCATTCACCAGGGTCGCGACGCCCTGGCTGCGGGCGAGGAGATGCATTGCCAGCGCATCCGCGTCCTGCGCGCGGCCGAGTGCCATGAATTGCCGGCGCAGCCAAGCGCGGAACATCGTGAACAGCTTGTTGGCTTCCGTCTGCGACGCATGATCCAGTTTCGCGAGCTCGGTGCGGAGCGTGCCGACCGGGCACCCGTAGCGCTTGATGTCGGCGCGATTGGCCACCAGCATGTGGATGAAGCTGCGGATGCGATCAGCGGGGTCCTTCCCGGCGCTTTCCCAGTGATCCAGCATCTTCCGCGTGTTTGCCAGACGGGCATCGATCACCGCGTCCAGGATCTCGTCCTTAGTCTTGAAGTGATAGTAGAAGTTGCCGCGCGAGATCTGCACCGCATCCGCGATGTCCGAGAACGAGGTGTGTTCGTAGCCCTGCCGATAGAACAGGAGATCGGCGGCTTCGACGATGTGACTGCGGGTTGTCCGGTCGCTCATGGCTGGTTCAGGGGCTAGGACGGTCGTCCAAATTGGTTTGTAGGACGGACGTCCAAATCTGTCAAGGATCGATGTCACGACCGCCGATTCGTGCTTGACTCTCGATGGGCATTTCTTTAGTTTCTGTCATGACAGAAATGACTGAATATATCGGCATCATTGGAGGCCGTCATGAAGCTGAGCCCGGCCATGGAGCGCTATATCCTCCATTGGGGCGAGATGGGCGCGCGCTGGGGGGTCAACCGGTCGATCGCCCAGATCCACGCGCTCCTGTTCCTGTCGCCCAGGCCGCTGACCGCGGAAGAGATCGCCGACACCCTCACCATCGCGCGCTCCAACGTCTCGACCAGCCTCAAGGAACTGCAGTCGCTCAACCTCGCCGCGATCACGCACGTGATGGGCGACCGTCGCGATCATTTCGAGGCGGAGAAGGATGTCTGGCAGATCGCCTTCCGCGTGGTGGAAGCGCGCAAGCGGCGTGAGATCGACCCGACGCTCTCCATGCTGCGGCAATGCCTGATCGACGCCAGGTCGGAAGGCGGCGACGACCCGCTGGTGGTGGAGCGGATCGAGAGCATGGTCGAGTTCGTGCAAGCCTCCTCCACCTGGTACGAGGAGGTGCGGCGCCTGCCGCAACCCATTCTGGTGAAGCTGCTGAAGCTGGGTGCCAAGGTCGCGCGCCTCATCCCGTCCCGTACATCGGCGTAATCATCTCTGGGGTGCAATCATGCCCAGTGCTTTCTGGCTGCTGGCCGCGCAAGGGATCTTGGGCGCCGTAGACAATATCTGGAATCACGAATGGCGCGCGCAGCTGCCGTCGGATCCGATGGCGCGGCGCGAGCTGCGGCTCCATGCCGCGCGCAGCTTCATCTACGGGCCGGTGTTCCTCGGCTTCGCATGGTTGGAGCTGCGCGGCCTCTACGCCGCGGCGCTGCTGGTCGTCCTGGCGATCGAGCTGGTCATCACGCTGATGGATTTCGTGGAGGAGGACCACGCGCGCGTCTTGAGCGCGCAGGAGCGCACCCTGCACGCGATCCTGACCTTGAATTACGGCGGATTCCTGGCGCTGATCCTGCCAGACCTGCTGGGGCGGGCGGCGATGGCGAGCGCCATCGTCCCCGTGCAGCACGGCTGGATGTCGTGGCTGTTGACGCTCTATGGGTTCGGCTCCATGGCCTTCGGCGTGCGCGAGGCCCTGGCGGCGCGCAAGCTTGGCCACGTCGCGCCGAGGGCCGCGATCCAGCCGCTGCCCAATCCCAAGCCGCAGAGCATCCTCGTGACCGGCGGCACCGGCTTCATCGGCACGGCGCTGGTGCGCCGGCTGATCGAGCGCGGCGACCGGGTCTATGTGATCGCGCGCGCCCCCGCCAAGGCCGAGCGTCTGTTCGGCAACCAGGCTCTGGTCGTTCCCTCGCTGCAGGCCTTGCCGGAGACGGTGAAGATCGATGCCATCGTCAATCTGGCCGGCGCGCCGATCGTCGGCCGGCCGTGGACCGATGCGCGCAAGGTCGCGCTGGCGCGCAGCCGCATCGACACGACGCGCGCGCTGGTCGATTGGGCGGCGGATCACGCCTTGAAGCCCCGCGTGCTGGTCAGCGCGTCGGCCATCGGATGGTATGGCGCGGATCGCGGCGACCAGGCGCTGAGCGAGACCGCGACGGCGGGCGGCGACTTCCCCGCCATGCTGTGCGCGGCGTGGGAGAAAGAGGCGCGGCGCGCCGAGCGTCTCGGCGTGCGCGTATGCCGGCTGCGCATCGGGCTGGTGCTGGGAAGCCAGGGCGGCATGCTGCGGCCGATGCTGCGCGCGTTCAGGTTCGGCCTGGGCGGGCGGTTCGGTGCTGGCCGCCAGTGGATGTCGTGGATCCACCTGGAGGATCTGCTGGCGCTGATCGTCCGTGCCATCGACGACCCGACCTTCATGGGCGCGATCAACGCGGTCGCGCCGCAGCCGGTCACCAACGGGGACTTCACGCGCGCGCTGGCGGCGGCCGTGCGCCGACCCGCCATCCTGCACGCGCCGGCCTTTGCGCTGCGCCTGATGCTGGGCGAGATGGCGACGCTGCTGCTGGACGGCCAGCGCGTGCTGCCGGAGCGCGCGGACCAGCTCGGCTTCCAGTTCCGCTATCGCGCGCTGCACGCGGCGCTGGCGGAGATCGTCGGACGGAAATCGAACGAGGGGGCACATCATGACCATCCTGTCGGCCTTCGCGCCGCCGCACGATAAACGGCTGCTCAAGGGATTGATGGGCCGCAGCTTCGAGCGGCTGGGTAATGCCGTACGCGAGGTCCACGGCACGGAGCAAATAGGGTACTGGCGCGGCCTCGCCCAGGTGAAGCGCGGCCAATCCCTGCTCTCGCGGCTGGTCGGCTGGTGGTTCCATTTCCCGCCCGCCGGCTTCTATCCGCGCATGTCGGTGACGGTGCTGCGCGACCGGGT
>DASYRS010000442.1:0-1847 GCA_036004205.1 Dongiaceae bacterium | reverse complement strand
ACCGGCCGGATGGATCGCTTCGGCTCCGCCGCGCACTTTGCGCAGGCGCCCCTCGTCGGCGAGCGCGGCGATGTCGCGCCGGATGGTCGCTTCCGACGCGCCGGTATATTCCATGACGTCCTGCACGGTGACCAAGGTCCGCTCCTGGACCGCGCTCAAGATGATCCGGTGCCGTTCGCGCTCATGCATTCGCTCGCCCCTTTTGGCGGATAATTGTGGCACAGCCGGTCCAAGTCAATCAATTTCGATCATAACTCGTCATACTGCAGTGCGAAATGACGCTGGATGACTGAAAAAGATTGACAGATGTCGCCACCGAGCGCGATGCTCGGCGGCAAATCACCGCCGCCCAGGGAGACTAGGCATGGCCGATCTGGCCGAGATTCAACTGCTGGAAAACCGCTGGGACGAGGCGCAGGCCGCCACCCTGGATGAACCCGGCCGGCTACTCTATCGCTCGCACCTGCTCGGCGCCGACATGCGCATCACCAATTACGGCGGCGGCAATACCTCGGCCAAGGTGAAGCAGCGCGATCCGCTGACGGCCAAGGATGTCGAGGTGCTGTGGGTGAAAGGCTCCGGCGGCGATGTCGGCACCATGAAGCTCGACGGCTTCGCCACGCTCTATATGGAGAAGCTGCAGCACCTGAAGAGCATTTATCGCGGCGAAGCGCAGGAAGACGAGATGGTGGGGTACCTGCCCCACTGCACCTTCAACCTCAATCCGCGCGCCGCCTCGATCGACACGCCGCTGCACGCCTTCATTCCCTATGCGCATGTCGATCACATGCACCCCGATGCCGTGATCGCCATCGCGGCCATGAGGAACAGCAAGACCATCACGCAGAAGATTTTCGGGGACGAGATCGGCTGGCTGCCCTGGCGCCGGCCGGGATTCCAGCTCGGCCTCGATCTCGAGCGCTTCGTGAAGGAGCATCCGAAGGCCAAGGGCGCGGTCCTCGGCGGCCATGGTCTCATCACCTGGGGCAATAGCGCCAGGGAATGCTACGAAGTCACCTTGCGCGCCATCAACAGGGCCGTCCGCTGGTTCGCCGAGGAGACGCGCGGCAAGCAAGGTTTCGGCGGCCCCGCGCATCAGGCGCTATCGCAGGCGGACCGCCGCCGCATCGCCGGCCAATTGATGGTCGAGATCCGCGGCCGCATCGGTGGCAATGAAAAAAAGGTCGGCCATTTCGACGACCAAGCGGCCGTGCTGGAGTTCGTCAACTCGCGCGACCTGCCCAAGCTCGCCGCGATGGGCACCTCCTGCCCCGATCATTTCCTGCGCACCAAGATCGCGCCGCTGGTGGTGCCGTTCGATCCCGTCTCGAAGAATCTCGATACCGCCGTCTCCGGCCT
The DNA here is from genome assembly GCA_036004205.1 of Dongiaceae bacterium. Taxonomy (GTDB): domain Bacteria; phylum Pseudomonadota; class Alphaproteobacteria; order Dongiales; family Dongiaceae; genus Dongia_A. The sequence continues at coordinate 488 of DASYRS010000442.1, read as the reverse complement.
CGACAAGGCGATTGCGGCCTATCGCGCCGATTACGCGGCCTACTACGACCGCTGCAAGCACGCCGACAGCCCAGCCATGCGCGATCCCAACGCCGTCGTGTATCTGGTGCCGGGAATCGGCATGATCACCTTCGCGCGCGACAAGGCGACGGCGCGCATCGCCGGCGAGTTCTACGTCAACGCCATCAACGTAATGCGCGGCGCGGCGCTGGTCGATTCCTATGTCGGCCTGCCGGAACAGGAAGCCTTCGACATTGAATACTGGCTGCTGGAAGAAGCGAAGCTGCAGCGCATGCCGAAGCCGAAGTCGCTCGCCGGCCGTATCGCGCTGGTGACGGGCGGTGCCGGCGGCATCGGCCGCGCCATCGCGAGCAAGCTGATGAGCGAGGGCGCCTGCGTCGTGCTGGCGGACATCGACGCGGCGGCGCTGAAGGAGACCGAGGCCAACTTCGCCAAGAGCTTCGGCAAGGACCAGGTGCGCACCGCGA
>DASYRS010000441.1:0-2152 GCA_036004205.1 Dongiaceae bacterium | reverse complement strand
CGAGCCGCTTGTCATGGCTCGACCCCTCACAATGGGCAATCCAGCTGTGAATGCGAATGATAAACGCGCAGACCTGAAAGATGTTCCGCCGGGCGATGGCGCAATGCTGATGGGTTCGGAATCTCTCCACATTCCTGACGAATTCGCGAAGCAGCAGTCAGGACGGAGTTGTGTGTCCTAGTAATCCCATTCCAGATTGATGCCCGCCTTGCCTGCAGCATTTGCGCCCATCTCGCTTTCGACCTTTACGTTGGGCGTGATTTCGATCTCCACAGTCGCGGCGCTCGTGCTCGACTTCGCGCCTTGCGACACGCCGACATAGACGCCCTCGGCGACGTAGCGTCCGGCGCTGAGGCTGGGACCGGCCGCTCCGTCGGGCTGCTCCAGGGAAAGACGGTCGAGGCCGGTACTCTGCCGGACCTGGTCAAGAACGCCTGGACCGCTGTTCACGCCGGCGAGATCGGCTGTCGCCTGCGCCAGCTGCAGCAGCTCGAACGGGCTGAGCGCGCCGGCGGACTTGCTGAACAGCAGGCGCGCCAGGATCTCGTCCTGGGGCATTTCGGGGACGGACGAGAGGGTGATGCGCGGCTCTCGTGCCGACCCTTCGACCTTGGCGGTGACCTGTAGATCCCGCGCGCGCGACACAGCGGTCAGGTCGAGGATCGGGTCGATCTGCTCTCCGCCCTCGAAGGTCAGCGTGCCCTCGGTGAAATCCAGGTGCTTGCCGGCGATGTCGAGCGATCCGTGCCGCAGCTTGAGCGCTCCATCGATCACCGGCTTGTCGGCGGTGCCGCCGATCTTGAGGGCGCCGCCGAGCTCGACATCCAGGCCGCGGCCGCGTACCGCCACCTGCTGGGGCGCGTCGACGGCGAGATCCAGGGCCACGATCATCGTCTGCTTCGGCGGCGGCAGGCGGGCTGCGATGCGCGCGGTCACGTGCGGCGGCGGATTGACTTCCGTCACCTCGATCTCCTGGACGCTGGGCGGCAGCTTGTCCGGCACGCGGATATCCGCCTTGACGACCTTGATCTTGCCGCCCAGCGTCAGCTGTTTCTGCAGATCGCCGGTGACGGCAAGGTCGCTGTCGATGATCGCGCTGGCGAGGTCGGTATCGATCAGCGTGGCGCCGCGCGTCTGTATCTTGAGCTGGGTGTCGATGCCGTTCCGGAGATCGACCTCTCCGTTGCCATTGATCTGGCCACGGCCCGGCGTGGTGGCGGTGAGGCTGGCGATCCGGATGATGGGCCCGGCGGCGCGCACATCGGCCTCGATCTTCCGCAGCTTGATGCCATAACGGAGATTCTCATAGCCGCCATCGGTCAGATGCAGCGTCCCTGTCACCTCCGGCGCACGGAGCGCACCGCTGGCGGAAAGATCGACCTCGGCCTTGCCCTTGATGCGGTCGGCGCCACCGGCCAGGAAGGCGTCGGCCAGCGCGAGATCCAAGGTCCCGTTCGCCTTCGCCTGCATGCGCGCGTCGGGACCAAGGCTCGGCAAGGCGGCTGTGAAGGTCAGGCCGCCGCCCGCCTTGGGCTTGACTTGGCCCTGGACCTCCAGCCTTCCATGCTGGAGGGTGCCGGCGACCTGAAGGTCGGCCTGCTGTGCTTCGGCGGTCGGGCCGATACCCTTTCCCGCGATGGCAAATCGTCCGCTCGGTTCGGCCGGCGTGCCGCTCAGTTGCACATCGCCATCGAGGCGGCCCGCGATGGGGAAGTCCGGCACGAACGCGCGCGCCATGGAGACCGGCAGGGACTTCGCATTGGCCGCGAGCTCCATCGTGCCCGGCGCGACCGCGCCGTTCAGTTCCAGCGTCCCGTCTTCGATCGCCAGGGCGACATTCTCGATGCGGGTCCTATTGCCGTCGAGTTCGATGGTCGCAGGCTTTGTGGTCTTGATGTGAATATCCCGCACGTCAGCGGTCAATGCCTGGAGTCCGATGCGGTAGCCCGCCGCGGTCTGTGCGACCTGGGCTTCGGCCGCAGCGTTGAGATCGGGGCCGGCCAAGGATAGCTTGGCCTGCAGCGCCGAGAGCGGCCCTTTGGCGGTGAAAGACGCCTGCGTCAGCGCGTTATCCGCGATCACGGGCTTGGCGAGCTTCAGATCGGCCGCAATGGCCGGCGTGCCGAACAGGTCGTCCGCACTCGCCTTCAGA
>DASYRS010000440.1:0-4770 GCA_036004205.1 Dongiaceae bacterium | reverse complement strand
ATGTTCGCGCTTGCTGTGCCAGTTCGGCTCCAGCTTGGAGATCACCCGCAGCATCGCATGGGTGATGATCGGCGTGCCGCTCGGATCCATGCAGGTGATGGCCCGGAGCGCGATCAGCGATTCCTCCGCCAGGTCGGCGATCGCCGGGTGATTGACCAGCATCGGCTGCAGCAGCAGATCACGCTTGGACGATTCGCAACGCAGATATTCCATCAGCTCGTCGCGCGCCCAGACCACGCCGCCCTTGGTCCGCCAGGTGAACGGCGCGATCCGCCGCAACCACAGCGCACCGCGCGCGCCGCGCCATTGCCGCGGCTTGATGAAGAGGTCGCGGTCGATCTCGTTCTCCCTCGCCGCGTCCAGCCAAGTCAGCTCGCCATCGCGGGCATGGATCAGGACCGGCGGACTGGGCAGCCCATGCGCCCGGCAGTAGAAGTGGAACGCCAGCTTGTCGCCCAGATTGACGCGCGCGCCGTGCGGTGTCGGCCGCAACTTGTGCAGGCGCTGCAGCAGGCCGCTGCCGATCTCGAACCGGCTCAAGGCGTGATCCGCCCAGTGGCGGCGCTCCGGCCGGTACAGTTCCAGCGTCGGATAGAGAATGGGATCGATCCCCGCGCGCCAGCCGAGGCGCAGCATGTCGATGGCCTGCCGCGGCAACGGCCGCCCGGCGGCGGCGATGGCGGGCCCGAACTTCCAGAGGCACCAGCCGGCGCGGATCAGGAACATGACCGGCCGCGCGCCGTCCACGTAGAGCCGCGACCCGAAAATTCCGCGCAGGCTGCCGTGCGCGATGTAGCGCTGGAAATCCCCGCGCGCACGCAGGCCCAGGGGTCCAGGATCGAGCGGAGTATCGAGGGGGACGAGAGCGGGCGAAGCACTATCGCCGACCGCGCGCGCAGCCGGCGCGTGGTCCAAGAGGACAAGGTTGGGCATGGCGGGGGCGCCTTTCCTGCTGTTCGCCGGCTCCTTTGGGGCAGCCCCCGCCACGCTCCTGCCAGTCCTTGCCATCAAATACGGGTACCGCTGACGCTGCACTGACGGGCCGTGTGGCGCGATGTCGCGCGGCTGGCCGGGAGGCGCTACCATGCCTCCATGCCGAGTCGCGCCGACCCTCTGAAAGAGATCGCCGCCTTCAACCGGGGCCGCAATCCGGAGTTGCTGGCGCTCAAATACCGCAAGATGGCGGCAACGCCGTTCGGCTATTTCCGCGGCACCAATCATCTGTTCCATGCCGACTGGCCGGGCGCGGGCTGGCTGGAGAAGATGCCGGCGGTGTGGCTGAACGGCGACCTGCACATCGAGAATTTCGGCACCTATCGCGGCGACAATAGGCTGGTCTATTTCGACATCGGCGATTTCGACGACGGCGCCCTGGGTCCCCTGGGGCGCGACCTCATCCGCTTCATGGTCGGCGTGCACATGGCGGGGCACGAGATGGGTTTCGGCGCGCGCCGCGCCAATGAACTCAACCGCATTTTCCTCGCCGCCTATCACGCGGCGCTGATCGACGGCAAGGCGCGCTGGATCGAGCGGCGCACCGCCGGCGGGGTGATCGGCGAATTGCTGGTGAAACTGGAGCGCCGCACGCAAGCCGACCTGCTCGCCAAGCGCACCGTGATCCGCAAGGGCAAGCGCCGCCTGCGCACCGACACCGGCAAGGCGCTCGCCCTCTCCGCCGACGAACGCGCGCGTGTCGTCCGCTTCATGAAGCGCTTCGCCGATGGGCGCATGCATCCCGGTTTCTTCAAGGTGCTGGATGTCGCGCAGCGCGTCGCCGGCGTCGGCGCGCTCGGCCTCCGGCGCTACGTCGTGCTGTGCCAGGGCGATGGCGGGCGCGACGGCGCCGCCTTGATCGACCTCAAGACCCAGAACGGCTCCAGCCTGATCCCGCGCCTGAAGCAGCGCCAGCCGCGCTTCGCCAGCGAGGCGGCGCGCGTGGTCGCGATCGAGAATCGCATGCAGGCGGTGGGGCCGGCCTTCCTCACACCTGCGCGCATTGCGGGCGGCAGCTTCACCCTGCGCGAATTGCAGCCGAGCGCCGACAAGCTCGACCTCTCCATCACCCATCCCGACCGCGCCGCGTTCGAGAACGTCATCGCCGCAATGGGCGAGCTCACCGCCTGGGCGCAGTTGCGCTGCGCCGGGCGCGACGGCGCGGCCGACATCGATGGATTGATGGCATTTGCGCGAAATGCCGATCGAACCCGCCGGCTGATCGCCCTCGCCAAGGATTGGGCCGGGACGATCTACGAGGATTGGCACGACTTCGGGGAATCCAAGCTGGCGTCCTGGGCCTACGCCCAGACCGGCTTGGCGCGCCGGACGTGAGTTTCCTTGGGGCCCCTTTGCTGTGACAAGCGGTGCGGCCGATCACGGACCGGCGCGGCGCGACATGACTTTTCACGGCGAATCATTAACAATGCGCCGTGGCGACCGGCGAGGGCTGATCATGGGGAAAGCCGGAAACCGCGCTTTGGCTTCTTTGGGCTGACGCATGGGATTCGACATCCTCGCGCTGGTGGCGATTGTTCTGCTTGTGCCCTTTGCGCTGTACGGCGCATGGGCGATGCGCACGAACTGGCGGATGCGCACCGTCGGACGGATCGGCACCGGCCCCGGAACCGCGCCCGCCGCAGCGCCATCCGCGCCGCCTGATCCCTGGCAGTCATTGCCGCTCGCCATCGCCGGCTTCGATGCCGAGGATCGCCTGGTCGGCGCCAGCCGCGCCTTTCGCGAGGAGCTCGGCGTCCGCAACGTCGCGCTCGATGACGTGCTTCGGCCCGGCATCGCGGCCGAGGCCCTGTTCGACGCCTGGACCCAGCGCAGCGGCGGAACCATCTCTCCCATCACCGCGATCGCGACCCTGCCCGCGCATGAGCTGATCTGGCCCACCAACGGCAATCGCACACCGCACCGGTTGGCGTGTGTCGCCCTGCACGACGCCGCCGGTCTCGCCTATCGCCTGCTGGTCGATCCCGCGATCCTCAACGCCGCGCCCATCATGCCCATGCAGGAAAGCGCGGCCGACGCGCGCGCCATCGTTGCGCGCAACGCGGTGCTCGCTTCGGCGCTCTCCTCCATCACCATCGGCGTTGCCTTGTGCGACGCGACCTCGCCGGAGGCGACCATCCTCTACGTCAACCCGGCGTTCGGGCGCATCACCGGCTACGAGCTTCAGGAGGTGATCGGCCAGCCGCTGCGTTTCCTGCAGGCGCGCGGCACGCCGCCGGACCAGATCGAGCGGCTGGAGCGCGCTCTGATCCAGCGCCGCGCCGCCAACCTGCTGCTGCGCAGCCAGCGCAAGGATGGCAAGCCGTTCTGGAACGACATGCATGTCAACCCCATCCTGGAGGATGGCGGGCACGTCGCGCATTTCGTCGCCTTCATCACCGACGCCAGCCCCCGCATCCGCTCGGAAGAGAACCTGCGCGAAGCCAAGCACCAGGCGGAGATCGCCAACCGCGCCAAGTCCGACTTCCTCGCCAATGTCAGCCACGAATTGCGCACGCCGCTCAACGCCATCATCGGCTTTTCCGAGATCATGCAGATGCAGATGTTCGGCGCCATGGGCCACAAGCAATACGCCGCCTATGCCGACGATATCCACTCGAGTGGCAAGCACCTGCTCTCCATCATCAACGACATCCTCGACCTCTCGAAGATCGAGGCCGGCCGCTACCAGCTGCACATCGATAGCGTGGACGTGGAGGAGACCTTCGAGGATTGCGCGCGCCTGGTGCGCGAGCGCGCGGAGAACGCCGGCCTCCAGATCGTGCGCCAGATCGACCCCGCTACCCCGCGCCTCCTCGCCGACAAGCGCGCGGTCAAGCAGATCCTGATCAACCTCCTCAGCAACGCCATCAAGTTCACGCCCCAGGGCGGCGAGGTCACGCTGACCGCCAGGCCCGGGGGCGCCCCCGGCTGGGTCGCGCTCTCGGTCTCTGACACCGGCATCGGCATCCCGCCCGAGCAGCTCGACAACGCCTTGAGCGCGTTCGGCCAAGTCGACAACCCCTTCACCCGCAGCCAGGAAGGCACCGGCTTGGGCCTGCCGATCGTGAAGTCGCTGGTGGAACTGCACAGCGGCCAGTTCTCGATCGAAAGCGCGGTCGGCAAGGGGACGACGGTGACGATGGTGCTGCCGGCGCACAAGATGGAAGCAAGCAGCCGGAAGTCAGACGCGGACGTTGAGGCGGCGCACGGGTCTTGAGGTCCGACGTCGCGTTCGTGGCTAGGGAGAGGAGATCGGGGGACCATGCAGCCAGACTCACAAGACCTCGGCGGCGAATTGATGGCCCTGCGCGCGGTAACGCGTGACTACCTCGATGGCATGATGTACGCGGACGAAGCGAAGCTTCGACGCGCCTTTCATCCGAAATGTCTCGTGGTCGGCCATTTCAGGGGCAGGCTTGAGTATGATCAGCTCGACGCGTTCATCGAGTCCGTCAAGAATGAAGGCGCGCTGCCAGTCGGTACACCCTATTTCGCCGAGATCGTCTCGATCGACATCGCCGGCGATACCGCTGTGGTCAAACTGATCGACGACTATCTCGGCATCAGGTTCACCGATTATCTGACGATGGTCATGACCGAGGGTCGCTGGGTCATCGTCAACAAGGCGTTCTACGTGCATCCCGAATGATCTGACGTCAGCTCCGGTTCGACAGCCGATGAGATTCTTCAGTTTGCAGCGTCCCATGCTGCTTGGATGGCACAATCATATGCCTAGCTACGTAGATTCACCGTGGGTAGCCATGTAGAATTCCGATT
>DASYRS010000439.1:0-6459 GCA_036004205.1 Dongiaceae bacterium | reverse complement strand
CGAAGCGCGCCGACGAGCTGGTGCAGGACGAGGCGCTGCGCACCGAGAAGGAATCGACCATCGCGGTGAAATTCGTCGACGGCTCGGAATTGAGCGTCGAGCAATCGAGCGAAATGGTGCTGTCCGACTATGTCTATGACGGATCGGCCAGCAAGGGCCTCATCAACCTGAATGACGGGTTGTTCCATTTCACCTCGAACGGCAAGGACGATCAGGGCGTCAGGCTGAAGACACCGGTCGCGACCATCGGCGTGCGCGGCACCGAGTTCCTGGTCCATGTCGATGGCGACGATGCCACCATCATCGACGTCCTGTCCGGCGCGGTGGAAGCAAAGCCGAACGGCACGGGCAAGTCGATCGTCTGCGTCGGCGGGCAGAGCATCCTGGTCGCCGGCGAGGATGAGGACGCACAATGCGGCGACCTCGGTTCCTTCTCCTCGGCAGCCGGCTCGCACGGGCCTGACCGCTCGCCCGAACCGGGCCATGGCGGCCAGAACCGCGATAAAGCCAATCCACCGGAGCGCCACGATCCGCCCGCCGATCCTGATCCAGATCCCGATCCGGGCGAGGGCTCAGGCGGCGAAAACAGCGGCAGTAGTACCATGCTGCTGTTCGAGGACGAAGAGCTGCAACTCGGCTGAACGGACGCCGATCGGCGGCCGGTCGTCTTGCGGCCGCCGATCGTTCAGCGCCGTGGCGCGCGGACGCGCGTCACGCCTATCCGATCAAACTCCGCAGCGTCCGGTTGGCGACGGCGAGCATCGCGAGCTCCAGCTTGCCGACCTGGCGCAGATCGTTGAACAGGCTGTCGGCGCGGGCTAAGGCGGCGCCGCGCGTCTCGCGCCAGGTGGCGATGGCCTCGGTGCCGATCACGCCCCTTGCCTGAGTGAGGATGCTGGTCGTCAAATCGCGCTGATGGCCATAAAGGTCCTCGATGATCGCGAACACCGCCAGCCGGTCCCAATGGCTGTCGCCGATCAGCGCCCGCGCGCCGGCACGCAGCCAGTCGAGATGGAACGCCTCGCCGACCGCGTAATAGGTGCGGCCCGCATCCTCGACCTTCATCTTGAGCTCGGCCGCGATGCGCACGATGTCGAGCGATGAGACCAGCGCCGGGGCCTGGGCCACGCGCTGCGCCAGGTCCGTGGGCACGCCCTGGCTCGTAAGATGCTCCCGGCGTTGCTCCACCTCCACCCGGTCCTCCTCGGACAAGATCGCCATCAGCGCCTTTTCGAGCGCCATCAGGCCGGGGCTGGTGGCGGCGACATTGGCGGCGATGTCGAGCGGATGCTGGCCGTTGCGCAGGAACCATTGCGTGGCCTGCTCCGCCAGCCGGTTGAGGTCGATGAACATCTCGATCTGCAGCGTCGCCGATACCTTGTTGTCGAGATCCTGGATCGCGCTCCACAGCTCGCGCAGGCGATAGGCGCCGCGCGTGATGGCATAGGCCCGCGCGATCGCGGCGGCGGTCTGGCCGGTGCGCTCCTTCATGATGTGGATGAAGGTGCCGCCCATGCGGTTGATCAGCGAATTGGTGACGACGGTCGCGATGATCTCGCGCCGCAGCCTGTGCTTGCCGATCTGCTCCCGGTAGGACTTCTGTAGCGCACCCGGGAAATACTTGACGAGATCGTCCTCGAGCTGCGGATCGTCCGGCAGGTCGGATGGCAGCAGCTCGTCATAGATCGAGTTCTTGGCATAGGCGAGCAGCACGGCCATCTCCGGCCGGGTCAGGCCGATGCGCTGGTTGAGGCGCTGGCGCACGGCCTCGTCGTCCGGCAGGAACTCGATGACGCGGTCCAGCCGGCCGGAGCGTTCCAGCGCTTTCATGAAGCGGTTCTGCTGGTCCAGGAGGGTGAAGCTCTGCGCCTCGGCGGTGCTGAGCGCCTGGGACTGCAGGTAATTGTCGCGCAGCACCAGTTGCGCGACGTCGTCTGTCATCTCGGCCAGCAGCTTGTCGCGCTGCTTCATGGTGAGGTCGCCGGCCTGCACCGCCTCGTTGAGCAGGATCTTGATATTGACCTCGTGGTCGGAGGTATCGACACCCGCCGAGTTGTCGAGCGCGTCGGTGTTGATCTTGATGCCGTTCAAGGCCGCTTCGACGCGTCCGCGCTGCGTGACGCCGAGATTTGCGCCTTCGCCCACCACCTTGGCCCGCACCTCCTCGCCGGTGATGCGCTGCGCGTCGTTGGCGCGGTCGCCGACCTCGGCATTGGTCTCGTCGCTGGCGCGGACATAGGTGCCGATGCCGCCGAAGAACAGCAGGTCGACCTCCGCTTTCAGCAGGGTCTTCATCAGCTCCGCCGGCGTCACTTGCTCCTTGGCGATGCCGAACCTGGCGCGCGCCTCGGGGGACAGCGCGATGGACTTGGCCTTGCGCTCATAGATGCCGCCGCCCTTGGAGATGAGACCGGCGTTGTAGTCGCTCCAGGCCGAGCGCGGCAGGTTGAACAGGCGCAGCCGCTCGGCATGGCTCGCCGCCGGGTCGGGGTCGGGATCGATGAAGATGTGCATGTGGTTGAAGGCGGCCAGCAGCTTGGTGTGCTTCGACAGCAGCAGGCCGTTGCCGAACACGTCGCCCGACATGTCGCCGACGCCGACGCAGGTGAAATCCTGCGTCTGGATGTCGGTGCCGAACTCGCGGAAATGGCGCTTGACGCACTCCCACGCGCCGCGCGCGGTGATGCCCATCTTCTTGTGATCGTACCCGGCCGAGCCGCCGGAGGCGAATGCATCGTCCAGCCAGAAACCATAGTCGCGCGACACGCCGTTGGCGATGTCGGAGAAGGTCGCGGTGCCCTTGTCGGCGGCGACCACCAGGTACGGATCGTCCTCGTCGCGCCGCACCACCTCCTTGGGCGGCACCAGCTTGCCGACGACCAGATTGTCGGTGATGTCGAGCAGCCCGCGCATCAGGGTCTTGTAGCAATAGATGCCTTCCGCCAGCACCGCTTCGCGGTCCGTGGCCGGAGCCGGGCGCTTCACCACGAAGCCGCCCTTGGAGCCGACTGGGACAATGACGGCGTTCTTCACCATCTGCGCCTTCATCAGGCCCAGCACCTCGGTGCGGAAATCCTCGCGCCGGTCGGACCAGCGGATGCCGCCGCGCGCCACCTTGCCGCCGCGCAGATGGATCGCTTCCGCGCGCGGCGAATAGACGAACACTTCCACTAGCGGGCGCGGCAGCGGCAGCTCGTCAAGCTTGTGCGAATCGAGCTTGAAGGAAATGTATTCCTTGTCCTTCCCATCCGCCCCGCGCTGAAAATAATTGGTGCGCAAGGTGCACTGCATCGCGTTGAGGAAGCGGCGCAGGATGCGGTCCTCGTCCAGGTTGGAGACCCCGTCCAGCGCCTTCAGGATGCGGTCGACGATCGATTGCGGCCCGCCCACCCGGTCGCCGGAATAGCCGGGATCGAACATGGCATAGAACAGATGCACGATGTCGCGGGTGATGACCGCGTTGGCGTTCAGCGTCTGCTCCATATAGGCCTGGCTGAAGGCGATCGCCGCCTGGCGCAGATATTTGCAATAGGCGCGCAGCAACGCGATGTTGCGCCAGCCGATGCCGGCGGTGATCACCAGGCGGTTGAATCCGTCATCCTCCGCCTCGCCGGCCCAGATGCGGGCATAGGCCTCGTGGAACTTGTCGCGGATCTGCGGCACGTCGACATCGGCGCCGTCCGCCGTGCACATGGTGAAATCGTGGATCCAGACCGGCTTGTCGTTGCCCGTCGCCTTTATCTCGAACGGAATCTCGCTGATGACCTTGAGCCCGAAATTCTCCAGCGAGGGCAGCACGGTCGAGAGCGCGATCTTTTCCTTGGCCTGATAGAGCTTCAGGCGCAGCTCGTTGCTGCCGGCCTCGATCGGACGATAGAGGTTGATGGCGGGTATGGCCTGTTCGCGCGCCTCCTCGATCCGGTCGATATCGTGGACCGCGGCGTGGGCGTTGAAATGGTCGTCATAGCCGGCGGGAAAGGCGTCGCGATAGCGCCGCAGCAGGTCGGTGCCGGCCGCTTCGCCCTTGGCTTCGACCAATGCATCGCGCAGCCGGTCGGACCAGGAGCGCGCGACCTCCGTCAGCTTGGCCTCCAGGTCCTTGAGATCGACATTCGGGATCTGGCCGGGATTGGTCGCGACGATGAATTGCAGCCGCGCCAGCGCCCCGTCGCCCAGATGCACGTAGTAGGCGGAGAGGGTGCCGTCGAACGCCTTGCTCACCACCTCCTGCATCTGCAGCCGCAGTTCGGTATTCATCGTGTCCTTGGGCAGGAAGATGAGGGCGGTGACGAAACGCTCATAGGGATCGCGCCGCACGAACAAAGCGACGCGCTGGCGCTCCTGCAGATTGAGGATGCCGACGGCGGTTTCCAGCAGCTCGTCCTCGCTGGCCTGCAGCAATTCGTCGCGCGGATAGGTCTCCAGGATATGCGCCAGCGCCTTGCCGTCGTGGCTGCTGGGCGAGAATCCGGCGCGTTCAATGATGGTCTCGATCTTGCGGTCCAGCAGCGGGATCTCCCGCGGCGAGCGGCTGTAGGCGGCAGAGGTGAAGAGGCCGGCGAACAGCCGCTCGCCGGTCACGTTGCCCTTGGCATCGAAGGTCTTGACGCCGAACACGTCCATCGGCACATCGCGGTGGACAGTGGCGCGGGTATTGGCCTTGGTGATCAGCAGCAGCTTGGGCTGGCGCAGGTACGAGCGCACCTGGGTCGGCATGCTCACCTGATTGCGCATGCCCCCGAAGATCCGCAGGTTGAAATCCTTGAGGATGCCGAGCGAACGTCCGTCGACGATCTGGTACGACGCCTTCTCGCCCTTTCCGGTCAGGGAATATTCGCGATAGCCGAGGAAGGTGAAATGATCGTCCTCGATCCATTTCAGGAAGCGGGAGATTTCCGCGCGCTCCTCTTCGGGGACCGGCAGCTTCTTGCTGTCGATTTCCTCGATCGCCTCGTGCAGGCGGGCGCGCATCTCGCGGAAATCGGCGACGGAATTGCGCACGTCGGCCAGGACCGATTGAATGCCCTTGGCGACCAGGTCCAGCTTTTCCGGCTGCGCCACCTGGGTGGTGTGGATCTGCATCACGGATTCGGCCAGGCCGACACCCTGGGCATCCGCCTTGCCGATCTCCGTCATCTGGCCGGATTTGTCTCTCGAGATGCGGATGATCGGGTGCACGACCAGGTGCACGTCGAGACCCTGGCGCGCCAGCTCGGCGGTCACCGAATCCACCAGGAACGGCATGTCGTCGTTCACGATCTCGACGATGGTGTGGCTGGAGCGCCAGCCATGCTCGTCCTGGTGCGGATTGAAGACGCGGACCTTCGCCGTTCCGGCCTGGCGCTTGTGGGCGAATTGCCAGAGCGAGAGCGCGGCGCAGAACAGGTCCTCCGGCGGGTCCTGCGCGATATCCGCGAACGGCACGTTGGCGTAGAATTGCCGGACGAAGGATTCCACCTGGGCTACGCGGGCGCGCTCGATCCGGCCGCCGACGAAGCGGAGGACCTGGTCCATCAACTGCTGTTTGAGGGTTTCGGATTTCATGACTGTCCTGATCTTGGAAATGTGCCGTGCTCGCATTGGCAGCGGTTCTTGGAGGGCAGGGCGGAGTCTAGCGCAACAGAACTGAGGATTCCAGGCGAGTACGGGCGAAAGCTCCGCTAAACCAACGGCTTGGTCACGCTTCCTTAACAATCGAAGGGCTAGCGTGGGCGGGCCGGTGGGGGCACCGCGCAAGGGACTACGGGAGCATGGCAGCACACGAGAAGACCGCGCGCGACGATGGAACGAACGGCGCGGATTCCGCCGGCGACCTGGGCAAGGGATCGAGCGCGGAGATGTGGGGGGACCTGTTCCTCGCGCGCCTTGCGCCGGAAACCAGATCCAGCCTTTCGCGCGCGCAACTGGACGATATCAAGCGTGTCGCCGCTGCCATGGCGCCCGGCCGTCATGGGCTGGATTGGCGCTTCAGCGTGCCGGCCGCGCTGGGCGGGAAGCGGTTCTACGGTGTTCTCCTGGCCGGCACCGATCGCCGCAGCCCACACCGCCATGCGCAGGACCGGATGATCCGCCGTCAGCAACGCCGCGGCCGATCGGCCCGCACCAGCATCCAGGCGCTGGCGGTCGGGTTCGCGCTGGCGCTCCTGGCGCTGATGCTGCTGGCCGGGATCGTCCGGGCCGACGGGGCCAAGAGCGGGCAGGTCGGGATCGAGGGCGACGATAACCGCACGCCGATCGAGGTCGAGAAATGGCCGTGGACCGCGCTCGGCCGCATCAATCGCGAAATCGGCGGCCATTGCACCGGCGTCCTGGTCACCCGCAACCTGGTCCTGACCGCGGCGCACTGTCTCTACAGCTTCAACGACCAGCGCTGGACCATTCCGATGGAAGTGCATTTCGTCGCTGGCTATCACCGCGGCGAATACAGCGACCACGCCGTGGGGCGGACCTTCAGCGTCT